>JAUXKJ010000016.1 GCA_030624325.1 Nitrososphaerota archaeon | reverse complement strand
TAGTTAATTTTTTGGCAAGAGGTAGATTGCGTCTAGTAGGTCATTATACTGAATTAGGTAAGAAATTAAGAGAAAGTATTCTAGATTCTAGTGCGCTTGAAATGTTTTGGTTTGTTGATAATGAAATAGCATATGGAGGAAGATCTGCATTAATACCTTTAATTAAAGGAATTCGTCGTGCAAATAATAAAACTGATAGCATTAGCGTCCAAGAATCATGTGATATCGGTTGCAAAAATCCCAAAGCTGTGTTTATTCGATCTTTTAGCTTAATCACTAATAGCAAAAAAATTAAGCTCACATAGCATAAAAAAGGAAATTACTACTCAGGTAAAAAAGGCGAACATCTCCAAAGTTCTATTGATGCTAGGCTTTAGAAGCAAAGTGTAATAGACTAAATGCATGATTATTTGATTCATGAAATAGATTCATAAAAAATGCATATAATTAATGCGAAGAACTGATAAGTTATTCATTTTTTTTAATTTTTGTTGGAATTTAGACTAGAAATCTATAAACCTTGAGAAAATAGGAAGCAGTATTGTGAAAATAAAAGCTGACAATACCAAACCAAATAAGAAAAAAACTCAAATACTTTGTTCTTTGGTTTCTGAAAAATCAAATGAACTTATTGGGTTAGGAAAACTCAATCCGAAACTTAATGGTGCATTAAAACAATCACTTAAAGAAATTAAAGGAAAAATTGGAGATTTATCAATTATACAGACTTTTGGAACGATTCCTGCAAACAAAATCCTACTTGCAGGAATTGGGCCAAAAAATAAGATTACCACAGATATTTTGCGTATGGTTTCAGGAAATATTTCACAAAAAGTACGTAGTCTAGGAATTTCTGAATTTTCGTTAATAGTACCTGAAAAATTTCCAATTGATGTAAAATCCTTTGTGACTGCAGTTGTTGAGGGTGCAACACTTTCGATGTATTCTTTTAATAAATACAAAAATGAAAAAAGTCAACAAACTCCTTCCCTTTCAATTTTGATTTCAAACCCTCATAAAATTCAAGAAATTATTTCAAAAGCGCAAATTGTTTCCGAAGGAGTGTTATTTGCACGAAGTATAGCAAATTTGCCACCTAATGATTGTCCACCATATCAACTTGCAAGATTTGCAAAAGCTATGGTTAGAAAAAATAAACTCATATGCAAAGTTTTTTCCAAAAAAGAAATTAAACAAAAAAAATTTGGTGGCATAACAGCAGTGGGTCAAGGAAGTGTAAATGAACCAAAATTGATTATCTTGGAACATCTAAAGGGAAAACGAAATGATAAACCAATTGTGATTGTAGGAAAAGCAGTTACTTTTGACACTGGTGGAATTTCCTTAAAACCAAGTGACAAAATGGATGAAATGAAATTTGATAAATGTGGTGGATGTACAGTTTTGGGAATTATGAAGGCAGTTTCTGAATTAAAATTACCAATTAATTTAGTAGGTATCATTCCTTCAGTTGAAAACATGCCTGGTAGAGAATCTTACAGGCCAGGAGATATTGTAAGGCTTTACAGTGGTAAAACAGCAGAAATTCTAAACACTGATGCAGAAGGGCGATTAATTTTGGCAGATGCATTATCATATGGGGAAAAAAAGTATTCTCCAAGTGTTCTAATTGACTTTGCTACTCTAACTGGAGCATGTATTGTTGCATTAGGGAATAACGTTGCTGGACTTGTTAGTAATGACAAAAAATTAGCAAACAATATCTTGAACTCATCAGAAAAAACTTCTGAGGAAGTTTGGGAGCTTCCACTTAATCAAGACTATATGGATATGATCAAATCAAATGTTGCAGATATGAAAAATATTGGAAAAGGAAGAGCTGCTGGAACAATAACTGCTGCTGCATTTTTGGCAAATGCAATAAATAATACACCATGGGCTCACATTGACATTGCAGGTACTGCTTGGACTCAAGATGCAACAAAAAAGAAATCATATAATCCTAAAGGAGCAACAGGTTTTGGTGTAAGACTTGTTATTGACTTTCTTTCTCGACTAAATTAATAACCACGACTATTTCGGTCTGGTTTGTCTACATTTGGATTTCGAAAACCATGCTTTTCCATCATATGATTGAGGAATCTAATATCATCAGAAAATTGTTGACCACAAACCGAACAATTAGACATAATTTTGAAAAAATTTCCTCAGTTATAGTTGTATTCAAAATTAAATGCCAGCACTACTGCTTCCCAAGAGCTCTCGCATCTTAGTAACACAGCAGCGACATTGGGTTTGACTTCCAGGTTCGGAATGGGACTGGGTCGCACCCCAACGCTATGGCCGGCTTGAAAATATTCATTATAATGTTCTCTATTAATGTAACTCAAAATTCACTGATTTAATCAACTTGATAAGAATACGAGTTCCATTTATCGAAGAAATATAAATTAAAGAAAAAGCGTTTATCGTCATGACTCATCGTGTTGCAGTATTAGATAAGGAATTATGTCAACCAAAAAAATGTGGATTAGAGTGCATAAAGTATTGTCCAGTAAACAAATCTGGTGCAGATTGCATCATATTAAATGAAGAAATAAAAAAAGCACAAATTGATGAAGACATTTGCAATGGTTGTGGAATATGTGTAAAAGTTTGCCCGTTTGATGCAATAACAATTATAAATTTAGCAAGTGAGCTTGCTACAGACAAAGTACATCAGTATGGAATAAACTCTTTTAGATTATACAAATTACCAACACCTAGAAAGGGAGAAGTTGTTGGATTACTTGGAAGAAACGGTATGGGAAAAAGTACTGTTGTTAACATATTGTCAGGAAATTTAAAACTAAATTTAGGAAATTATAATGAACCACCAGATTGGGATGATATTTTAAAATATTACAGTGGAACTGAATTAAAATCACATTTTGAAAAAATTAAAGATAATCAAATCAAAGCTTCAATTAAACCTCAACAAGTTTACAATGTTGCCAAAGTTTTTGATGGTACTACAAAAGAATTATTAGAAAAATATGATGAAAGAGGTGTTTCACGAGATTTAGTAAAAGAGTTAGGATTACAAAATTCTCTTGAAAATCATCTCAAAGAACTTAGTGGTGGAGAACTGCAAAGGTTAGCAGTTGCCGTTGCTACTTCAAAAGAAGCTGACTTTTATTTTTTTGATGAACCATCCTCTTACAATGATGTATTTCAGAGAACAAGTGTTGCAAGAGTAATTCACAGTTTAACAAAGATTGGAAAAAGCGTAATGGTAGTTGAACACGATCTTACACTATTAGACTATCTTAGTGATTACGTTGATGTCCTATATGGAGAACCTGCAGTATATGGAATAGTATCCAACATTTTATCAACAAAGGTTGGAATAAACACGTTTTTGGATGGATATCTAGCTAATGAAAACGTACGATTTCGAGATAAAAAATTCACATTTGATGCTTCTTCGTCAACAACAGAACAATTTCAGCAGGGAGAGGAGATAATATCTTATCCTTTACTTGAGAAAAAATTTCCATCGTTTTCAGTATCAATTGAACCAGGAAAAGTTCGGAAGGGAGAGGTATTAGGAATTATGGGTGCAAATGCTCTTGGCAAAACTACAATGATGAAAATGATTGCTGGAGTAGAAAAACCAGATTCAGGTGAGATTGATAAGAAGGTGAAAATTGCTTACAAACCACAGTATCTTACAAACGATGTTGATGTTGAGGTAATTTCTGTTTTAGATAATGCAAACGAAATCCCAATCATGGGAAGTATTGAAGAAGAACAAATCGTTGAACCTCTCAAAATTAAAAAACTTTACAATAAATCAGTCAAAAACTTGTCTGGTGGTGAACTTCAAAAAGTTGCAGTTGTGTCTTGTCTTTTGCAAAAAGCAGATGTCTATGCATTAGACGAGCCTTCAGCATTTATGGATGTTGAAGATAGAATTGCTATTGCAAAGTTTATTCAAAAATTTGTCCGTTCCTACGGAAAATCTGCGATTATTATTGATCATGATTTACTGCTAATGGACCTTATTTCTGATTCAATGGTAATTTTTGAAGGAACATCTGGAGTCGAAGGACATGCAACCTCACCACTATCAAAAACTAAAGCCATGAATCAATTCCTCAAATCTCTAGAAATTACGTTTAGGAGAGATGAAAAAACACTCAGGCCTAGAGTTAACAAGGATGCCAGTAGATTAGATAAACAACAAAAAGATTCTGGGAATTATTATTACAAGAATTGACTCGGATGCTGAAGAAAGCTCTTGAAAAAGAGCTTTCAGAAAAAGAAAGTAAAGAGCTTTTCTCAGCTTTTGATCAAATTGGCGATATAGTTATTGTCAGAATTCCCGATACTTTGTTGTCAAAGAAAAAAATGATTGGGCAAACCCTTCTGGATGAAGTAAAGACAGCAAAATCTGTGTTTTATCAATCATCATCAGTTGCTGGTGATTTTAGAACAAGGGATCTGAAATTAATTGCTGGAGAAGATAAAACTGAAACAGAGTACAAAGAATTTGGATGCAGATTTGTAGTAGATGTTAAAAAAGCATTTTTTTCTCCCAGGCTATCAACTGAACGAGATAGAATTTCGAGCCTAGTACAAGATGGCGAAATTGTGATCAACATGTTTGGTGGAGTAGGCATGTTCTCAATAATTGCTGCTAAAAAGAAAAAATGTACAGTTTACAATATTGATATTAATCCAGATGCTGTAAAACTCTGCCAAAAAAACATAAAATTAAACAAGCTTGCAGGGGCCGTAATTTCTTTGCAAGGTGATGCTGCTCAAATAATTAAAGAGCAATTAGAGAACAAAGGAGACCGTGTTTTAATGCTACTGCCAGAAAGAGCAGATGAATTTTTAAGCTCAGCAATTAATGCTACAAAAAGTGAAGGAATAATTCACTATTATTCTCATATTCATGCAGACAAAAAAACAGAAGCCCCAGAACTTTCAGAAAAACATTTTAAAGAAATTTGTCCTGTAATATCAAAAATTCTTAATTCTAAATTAGTTAGAGCTATTGGTCCTAGATATTATCAAACTGTTGTTGATGTAAAAATTACAAAATAATATTTGTTATTCATCATCGTCAGTGATTATTGAAGATGAAGATGATTTCGTCGTTGCCATAGTGTATCCAATCCAAGAAATTACCCCAAGAACTCCACCCACTATCATAAGTATTGATAATTGTAGTACTATTGGGCTCCATTCAGATAACATCAGAAGATACGCATAAACAAAAAATCCAGAAATACACAAAACAAATATTGTAATTCCAGTAGCCCGTCTTCTTGACATTGCGCTAGAAGGTTTTCTGGACTTATTTATTTGAATCTAGGAATTAAACTCTATTGCCATCAAAAAGGCATCTTCTCCATCACGGTAGTATGTCTTTAGTCTCTGTTTAATAATGAAATCAAGTTTTTCATAGAGTTTAACTCCACTTGTATTACTAGATCGAACTTCAAGATATAGCTCATCACATTTTTTTGATTTTGCTCCATGCATTGCTTCTTCCACAAGTGCTTTACCAATTCCTTTTTTTCGATGTTCTTCAAGTACTGCAATAGAAACAATATGACCTTTTTTGACAAATCCTAATTTCTTAAAATTAGAAAAGCCATATTCTGTTTTACACATAATATAACCAATTGTTCTTCCTCCAATCTCTGCAACAAGAAAAGCTTCAGGCAATTCAGAAAGTAAACTTTCATAGAAATAATCTGAATAATGTTCTGGAAGGGTTTTCATATTTATTTCCATAACCGGGATTAGGTCTCCTCCTTCACATCTACGAATTACACAATCTCCGATTTGCCTAAGTATTACTTGCAATGCTTTAGGTTCTCATCTACAAATATTTAATTTTAAACCACAAAGCATTAAATTGATTAAGTTTCGCTTTAGGTAAAGTGAGTGAACCTACTCAAGAGGAAGTAACTTCTCTTTTATCATCCATTTTCCAGGTCAGTAACATCACGGTGACATTAGAGTATATGGAATTCAAAATAGAGGATGCCGAGTTTACAGAGAAATTTATTGAGTTATCTCACAGGCTTGAAAACCTACGATTGATAGGAAGAATACAAAGATCTAGAGAAGGTGTATTTATCCATGTTTCAAGATTACCACCCCAGAAAAAAAGATGGACTTCTAATCATTGGATACCAAGAATACTTTTTGGTATCGTTGTAACATTTGTAATGATTGATGGTTATTTTCGAACAGAGGGAGTCAATAGCTTAGTTAACATCGGGGATCCCCTAGAGATGGCAGGACTATACACATTATCTCTTTTAGGAATTTTAGGAATTCATGAATCTGGTCACATGATTGCAGCAAAGTTTCATAAACTGAAAATTACTTGGCCTTACTTTATACCGGGATTACCAGTAATTGGATTCCTTCCGACATTTGGAGCTGTAATTTTCCAACCAACAGGAATGACAATTAATCGTCGAATATTATTTGATGTTGCAATAGCAGGGCCTATAGCTGGCTTGGTTATTGCAATTTTGGTTTCAATGTTTGCAGCATATACTGCTCCTGTAATTGACAGTGAATTCGCTGAAGAGCTTTATGAAGAATCTAGATTGATAGAATGGAATTTAGGAGAACCTATCTTTATGAAAGCAACTCTTGCAATGTTTGGAAAAGGTGGAGATGAAAATGAAGTTTTAATGACACCAATATTATTTGCAGCGTGGATTGGATTTTTTATTACCTTTTTGAATCTACTTCCTGCTTGGCAACTTGATGGTGGACATATGGCTCGTACTCTATTTGGTGCTAAATGGCATAGGATAGCAACTTATGCGACTGTTGGAGTTTTAATGTGGCCATTGAATTTGTGGTTCATGGCGTTATTCATACTATTTTTAAGTTCTCGAAGTCCTGGTGCACAACCACTTGATGATATTACTCCGTTAACTCCCAAAAGAATAGGTCTCTACATTTTAGTAATTGTTCTTG
>JAUXKJ010000045.1 GCA_030624325.1 Nitrososphaerota archaeon | reverse complement strand
TGTTGTAAGTACATTTCTTATTCCATATTTTTTGATCTTGTCTATTAGTGCATCCCAATCATAGGTATGTTGACTTTTTGGTTTTTCAAAATATGCTGCAATTGGAATCTTACCTTCAGGGAATTCTGTCTTTGAACACAATGGGAATTTTCCTCTTGTTTTTGCAAGTGCCACACTTTCTTCCATAGAATAATAGGTAAGAGCCTCTGCAAGTTTTGATTGAAATTCATAACCTTCTTTTGAATTGTAGGGAATTCTAAGTTTGTAGAGAAGATCTGCAACTCCCATTACACCTAGTCCGATTCTTCTAGACTCTTTAGATGCTACATCAATTTCTAAAACTGGATACAAATTCATATCAATAACATTATCTAAGAACCTGGTTGTTTTTCTGATAGTTTCTTCATATCCTTGCCAATCAAATTCAAACTGCCCATCTGCCTTTCGTTTTACTAGATTAGCTAAATTGATAGAACCCAAATTACACGATTCGTATGGATACAAACTTTGTTCGCCGCATGGGTTTGTAGCTCGCAATGGACCTCCCCTAGCTTTTGCAAAAACATTGTATTGATTTATTTTATCAAAGAAGATCAAACCAGGCTCCGCGCTCCTCCATGCAGAAAGTGCTATCAAGTCAAAAAGTTGGTGTGCATTTATTTCTCTAACTGGCTCTTTATTAGTTGGGGATCTTAGCATATACTTGCCATCTTCACCATTTACTAAGGCATTCCAAAAGTCTTCCCAAATACCTACACTTACGTTGAAATTTTCGAGAATTCCAGGTTCAGTCTTGTTTGTAATGAATTTTTCAACATCTGGGTGCCATGCCTCAATTATGCCCATATTTGCACCCCTACGCTTTCCTCCTTGTTTTACCACCTCGGTAACTGTGTTAATTATATTCATGAAGGAAACTGGACCGGAAGCAACACCAGATGTTGATGCAACTATATCTCCTTCTGGTCGTAAATCTGAATAGTTAATTCCTACACCACCACCTGATTTGAAAATTAGTGCAGCGTCTGATGTTGATTTCATAATTGCTGCCATGTCATCATGCATATCCAAAACAAAACATGCAGAGAGTTGTCCTAAACGACCACCTGCATTCATCATAGTTGGTGAATTTGGAAGGAAAGTTTGTTGAGTCATTAACTCATAGTATTCAGAAACCTTGTCAGAATAATTATCAAATTTTTTGGCAGCCAACATTGTCAAAAATTCTTTGAATCCAACTTTCATCTCGCCTTTCATTGCAAGATCAATGTACAGGTTTATCAGACCACGAAAGTCCCACTTGTTAAGATAGTAATCACCTATTTTGAATTTGTAATCAAAATCATCTAGTTTTCCAAGATAACTTCTTGCCTGTTCTACATCTTGAGTGTGGTTTCCTTCTTTTGAAAATACTGCATTGTCTCTTAAAACATCACCCAAGGCAATAAGAAGAGCAACTCTTTCAAACATTTGAGACGGACTCTCAATGATATCACTTTTTTTGTTTCTCATTAGATATCTTGATGCTAAAACCCTCAAAGAATTAAGATCAAATTTTTTGGATACAGGATCAAGTATCTTAAGATTAAGCACTTTCATTTTTTTATCTCTAAGCTTTCTTCGTTCATGCCTGTACAGGATGTATGCTTTAGCTATCTCACTATATCCTCTGTCAATCAGAGTGGATTCAACCATGTCTTGAATATCTTCAACACTTGGAGGAGTGGATGCTGAAAATCCTTGCTGCAATAATTTTTTTAGAACGCCATCAGTAAGATCTTCTGCTAGATCTCGATCGGCTTCAGAAGTTGCTGCAAGAGCTTTGTAAATTGCATTTGTGATCTTTTCTTTGTTGAAACTAGTAACATTTCCATTTCTCTTTCGAATTTCCGCGATACTACTCTCTATTTGCGTATTGTCAACCATGATAATATCTCCCCTGCAGAAGGTAATATGCTTCTGAATATAACTTCTATGGCAAAAAAAAATTTATCCAAACAAGATTTAGCTCAACATATTTTACACCAAAACTATGAAATTCATACCGGTCCTATTCCCATCTAATTGCGAATTCAGTAGTTGTAAGATGATTAAAGATAATCTATAGGAAATAATTTTTATCCAATGAGAAAATGTTTGCGAAATTCGTTACGAAATAATGTAAGGAGATTTGCAGTTAGGACATTTTTCTCCTAGCTTTTCATCTTTCAAACCGCAATTTCCACATATTGCAACTTGCTTTTCTGGTTTGAAGGAAGAGGTTAGATCTCCAGCCTTTTCAATTATTTTTTTGATCTCCGAAACCTTGGCATCTTTATCAAACCTGATCCTTGTTAATAATCCGCCATTAAGCGTCTTTGAAAGTTTGTTGCATTCAACGATCTTATCGTTTTTAGCTGTTAATTCAGGTATTTCAGATGCTTCAAACAAAACTCCTTCTGAATAAGGTTTACCTTCCAGTGATTGTAATACAGAGTTTTTGCCGTATTTTTCACCATCTAGTGTAGCAAATCTTGTAGATCCTTCACTCTCTGTCATACAGATCTTAACATCATCTCCAATTTCTTTTCCTTTCTTTGCGGCAACGTCCACTGCAGTTTCAATTACTTTATGCAAAATATCTCTACCTTCTTTATTATCCTTGAATCCTAGAATTTTAAAAACAGCTTCACGTAGTCCTACAAGATTAACAATAAGAGAACTTGAACTTCGTTGCATGTATTGTGTATTTCCTGCAAGTACTGGATTAAGACCGCGTCTAGTTAAATCAGCAATGTCTTTTTTTCTTAATGACATGGAAGAAAGAGCAGGTTTCATCAATAATGCTAATCTTGCTCTAAAGTATGTTTCATCTTTGTTTGATTCAAATGCAAGTCGAGGTAAGTTAATTGATAATGATTGGAATTTAATTGATGCAGCTCCTGTATTCTTTGTATCTGCTCGATGAATACCATTGCTAGATGCTGCACCTTTTGAAAAGTAAATCTTTCCGCCAAGAATTATTACTTCAGCAAGTATTTCAGATACATCAGATAGTTTTCCTTTCTCATAATCAATTATAAGACCAATTTTTGGAATTGGTGTAATTTTTGCATAATCTTTGTATGCAGAAAGTATTGTTTTTACAATTTTCTGATCAGTACCAAGTGGAACTATGAAAGAAACAAGTGTAGCTTTGCTAGTGTATTGTGAATTAGTAGAAGAGGTGGCAAAGACATTTGTTAATTTTTGTTCTAATTCTGTTAGAGTTTTGGAATGTTTAGTCAAAAGAGGAACTAATCCTTCCATTACCACTTCCTGCGAAGCTTCCTTAGAAATCAGAGAAATTATCATCGATAGGGAAGAAGTTAGGTTATCTATGTTTTTGATTGAGGGAATTCTAGTCACTCCTAAGGCCTTTCCTCTCAGGTCAATCCCGTCTTCTATGAGTTCCTTCAAATTAATAAAAATCGTATCTGGTAAGAGTGACCATATGCCTGGATTTGTAATGTGAAGATCACCTGACAGATGAGAATCTGCTACATCTTTTGGTAGCATGTTAAGGATTAGATGTTCGGAAAAGACTGTTTGACCGGTTTTAAATAATAGCCCTTCTGCTCCGTTGTCTATATTATCTACATTTGAAATCATTTCTTTAACCTCAAAGACTGGCATTCCTAATCGTGCAAGTTTGTTTCTGTATTCCTCGTGACCATGTTCTAAAAGGACAGAGTTTACCATCTCTCGAATTAAAGATCCGGTAAGGTATGTGGTTTGATATTTGTAAATACGATTTTCAACTTCTTCTGTAATCTTTTGTGCCAATTCTAATGGAAGGCTTCCTTCACGTACTAGAGATTGAATTATTTTATGTGAGTTAAATTCTTCAATTGATTCATGTGAAGTTCTCACATACATCTTTCCGCTTTCAATTATTGAACGTTCTTCAATTTGTCTGGCCAAACTAAGAACTAGTTTTCCTAGATTGGTGATGGTGTATCGCCTTTCAGATTTGTTTAGTGCTACAAGCGATTGCCTCAATAATTTCCTTAAATGGTAGGCAAATTTTCCACTTTCTTTTTTGGATTTGAATCCAGCAAGTGATTTTAATTCTGAATAAGTTAGTGGTCCTTTAGAATTTAGGATTCTTAAAATATCAATTCTGTTAGGGCTTGCCATCACAGAAAAGATCATTCTTACGCGTTTTGATGTGGATTGTAAGATGCTACCTCGTTTATCATCATCTTCTATAACCCCCGCACTCAGTTCCATATCCATGTCTAAAAGATCAAGGGGTAATTAAGATTTATGACTGTGTTATTTATGCAAGATTTACGATCAGGTTTCTTGAACATCTAATGTAAATTCTGATGTTGAAAGAGCCTGTCCGCAAGAAGGACACTTGCTGTTATAAGGTTTTACAACATCTTTTAAAGACTTTAACATTTTCATGTTCGAGATCTTTTCACCACATTTTCCACAAACTATTTCTACTGACATAAAAGTTTAGGATGGAAAAAGCTATAAAAAATCTTTTTTGAATTTTTTTAATAATTTAAGTAAAATTGGTTTACTGTTTTTCGATGAGAATTCCTCGATCATCGAAACCTACAATTTTGGCTCTAGCCCCAACTGGCAAATCAGCAGGTTTTGAAATTCCTGCCATAAATCCAGAAACCCTGAGTTCTGAATTATCCAATTTTAGTACAACCCAGGCATATGGAGTATATTTTTCAAAACCAGCTGGAGGAACTGTAATTATCGTAAAGGTTGCCACAGAACCTGTTCCATCTAAT
>JAUXKJ010000025.1 GCA_030624325.1 Nitrososphaerota archaeon | reverse complement strand
GTTCCCCCACCTACTGCTACAGGAGTCGTGATTATTTCATTGTTAAAAATTTTTAGATCATCTAAAGCTATAGCAGTTCCTACTATGTCTACTACAGTATCAAAACTTGATGCTTCATGAAAATGAATTGAGGAAAGTGTCGCTCCATGAATTTTAGATTCTGCATTAATTAATGACTTTATGCTTGAAATAGAAAATTTTTTTGCTGCATTTGAAAATCCGAACTCCTCAGAAGATTTTTCAATACATTGTTGAATTTCTATTCCTTTTCTATTACGAGTTTCTTCTTTGAAATCAAGAATTAATTCCGTTGCTTCAATTCCAAGTTTATGTACTTTTCCAAAATCAATAGTATTAATGGTTGAACCAGGAAGATTTTTTTCTGCAATCTTAATGCCTTCAATTATTTTTGATTTGTTAGCTCCTAGATTTACTAATGCAGATAACATCATATCTCCAGAAATTCCAGAAATTTGAGGATCAATTACTAACACCATAAAATGTAACCAATTAAAATGCATATAAATTCTGTCCAATCATTTTTTGAAAAATTCACTAGATTTATTTATTGAATATTAAAACCGCCCAACATGATTACAATTATTGGTTCTGGTAAAGTAGGAGGAGCTGCAGCACTATTTACTGCATTAAAAAAACTCGATGAACAGATTCTCTTACTTGATGTTGTAAAAGGTTTACCACAAGGAGAAGCAATGGATTTGAATCACACACTTTCTGAACAAGGTGTAGATGTGGAAATCATCGGTTCAAATGATTATTCAGATATGAAAGGTTCTAAAATTGTTGTAATAGTTGCAGGGTCTGGACGAAAACCAGGTATGACAAGAATGGATCTTTTGAAAATTAATGCAGGAGTTGTTAAAGATGTTGTTGAAAATATAAAAAAATATTCTAATGATGCAATACTAGTTCCAGTTACTAATCCTTTAGATCCTATGGCACATATTGCATATAAGACATCTGGGTTTGAAAGAAATAGAATTCTTGGAATGGGAAACATGTTAGATCTTTCTAGGTTTTCGCAATTTATCCACGAAGCTACAGGTCAATCTCGTGAGTCAATACGAGCCCTTGTAATAGGTGAACATGGAGAAAATATGCTTCCATTAATTAGATTTTCTTCAGTTTCTGGAATTCCTCTAACTTCTATTCTTGCTAAAGATAAACTTGAAGAATTGGAAAAAAATACTCGTCAGGTTGCTGCAAAGGTAATTGAACTAAAGGGAGCCACTATTCATGCTCCTGGTAATGCAATATCCTCAATTATTGAATCGGTTGTAAGAGATAAGAAAAGGGTTATGCCTGTATCAACTCCTTTGAATGGAGAATACGGTTATTCTGATGTTACCGTTGGTGTTCCTGCTGTAATTGGAAAAAATGGAGTTGAAAAAATAATAGAACTAGAACTTAATGATGAAGAAAAAGATTGGTTCAGGAAATCTGTTGACAGTGTTAAAAATGCTATCTCAAGTGTATCTATCTGATTAGATTTTTATCCAAATCTTCTACATAATGATTATTGCAAATTGAAGAGATTTTAGAATCATTGAAATCAGGAAAAATGTCAGTATCAAAAGCTCAAAAATTACTTTCCTTATATTCTATAGAAAAAATAGAAAACTTTGCAAAGATTGACATTGGAAGAAAATTCAGGAGTGGGATACCTGAAGTAATATTTGCAGAAAATAAAAAACTAGAAGAAATAAAAAAAATTATTCCAAAAGTTTTGAAAAAAACTGATTCCTTATTAATCTCGAGAATCAATGAAAAAGACTACAAAAAATTGCTTGATTTTACTAACAAAAATAAATTCAAGTCAAAAACTGGAAAGAATTCTTCCTCTATTCTCCTTTACAAAAAACAGTTAAAAAATACTGGAGGAAAAGTAGGTATCGTTACAGCTGGCACATCTGATATTGGTGTAGCAGAAGAAGCACGACTTATGTGTGAAGCGATGAATTGTAAATGCATTTGTAGTTACGATGTAGGCGTAGCTGGCATGCATAGAATATTTCCATTTCTAAAGGAACTCCAAAAAAACGAAGTGGACTCTATAATAGTTGTTGCTGGAATGGAAGGAGCTTTGGCTACTCTTGTTTCATCATTAGTAGACATTCCTGTGATTGGTGTTCCAACTTCTGTTGGATATGGATATGGAGAAAAAGGAATTGCTGCTTTAGCTTCAATGTTACAGAGTTGTTCTCTTGGAATGTCAGTTGTTAACATAGATAATGGAATAGGAGCTGGAGCCATGGCTTCCAATATTGCAAATAGAGCAAATAGAAAAAAAGCTAAATGGTAACAATTCCAATATTAACTAATTCAGTACCAATTCCAAATCCAATTAATGCAATACCTGTTCCTAAACCTGCCATTTCTATTCCTCCTTTGATAATACTTGTTTTAGCCATTTTTGATTTCACAGCTCCTACAACAAATGAAGTTGAAAGGCTTATTCCAATTGCAATGAATAATGGAACATAACCTTCAGCAAAGAAAAATGGAATGATTGGCAAAATTCCCCCAACAAGAAACGAACCAAACATTCGTAATGCACTTTTTAGTGGGTGTCCTACAATCTCAAGATTTAGATTTAATTCTTCATTAAGCATTGTATCAAGCCATACTTTTTTGTCAGAAGTTATTTTGTTTACAATCATTTCAAGATCTTTTCCTGAAAATCCTTTTGCTTTGTAAATGTCTTCGATTTCTTGTCTTTCATCTTCTGGTTTATTTTCAATTTCCCAAATTTCTCTATCAATTTCTGATTTTAACAAATCACGATGTGATTTTACTGCAAGATAGTTTTGAACAGCCATTGCTTTTGCACCAGTAAACATTGCAACTAATGCAGCAAGGATAATAATATTAGAAGATGCATCTGCACCTCCAACACCGGCCGCAATGCCTAATGATGTGTTTACTCCATCACCAAAGCCAAAAACAAAATCTCTTATCGAACTTGATTCTTTAAGATGAGGTTCAATATGCCTAGGTTCAGAAATTTCCTTCATGACGATTAATTTCTTTTTTTGTACATGGAAGATAAATGATGAAAGTCAAAAGTATCTTCGTAAATGATATATATCATCTTGGAAGAATGGGGAGCATTGGCTGGCAAGCGGATAGTTCTAACTGCAGATCGTAGTTTAATGACCAATTATAGAGGAAATTTTCTTTACGGATTCATAGCTTGTGGACCTTATGAAGTACTTCCTGAATGGGTTTTTGACAAAGTTTTTTGTCCTCCAGTAGAAACTGACCCAATAACTGGAGAAGCTAAAGTAGCCCAAGTTGGGCTTAGACGTGTAGAAAGTGCATTATTACAAGGTTACAAAAAAGATGAGGTTTTTGTTGCAAATCCAGATTATCTTGAAAAATCAATCGGTGCAGACACCAAAGTTGTTGGAATTAATGTAATGGATCCTCTTGGAATGGCTCCAGTCACTACAACAATGTCACCAGAAAAGCTATCATACGTTGCAATGAAATTCAAAAGAATGTGTGCAAAAATAATTCAGTTAAAGAAAAAATATGACTTTCATGTTGTCGTAGGAGGTAATGGAGCATGGGAGCTCGCCAAAACGGATAGAATGAAAATTCACGGTATAGATACAGTTGTTGTTGGTGAAGCAGATGAATTAGCTTTGGATTTATTTAATGATCTTGAAAAAGGTGATGCACCAGAACTGATGCATTGTTTTGTAAAAAACATACAAAACATTCCCATTATTGAAGGCCCTACAGTCAATTCTTTAATCGAAGCAATGAGAGGATGTGGAAGAGGTTGCGATTTTTGTGATGTTAATAAAAGATCTAAAAAGGATCTTCCTCTTGAAAGACTTCAACACGAAGCAAAAATTAATCTAAATTACGGTTTTGATTCTATTTGGTTACATTCTGATGAAATGTTATTGTACGGCTGTGATAATAGGGATTTCCAACCAAATAGAGATGCCATCCTAGATTTATGGAAAGGCCTAAAATCACTTGGTGCAAATTTCATTGGTACTACGCACATGACTTTCTCAGCTATTTGTGCAGATCCACAGTTACTACATGATATGTCTGAGATCAATGAAATGCAAGAAAAAGGTAGATGGTTATCTACAAATCTTGGAATTGAAACCGTTGCACCAAGTATGGTAAAAAAACATCTAGGTGTAAAAACTAAACCATTTTCAACTGACGAATGGGGATGGGTAGTAAGAGAAGGAGCAAAAATTATGAACAAAAATCATTGGTTCCCAGCTGCTACTTTAATCATTGGGTGGCCCGATGAAACTCCTGATGAAACACAATATACAATTGATTTACTAGGTGATTTCAGAAAAATGGAATTTAAAGGTCTTGTTGCACCCTTACTTTACCAAGATTTTGGTGAAAAAAATTCTATGCATTTTGGAAATCTAAATGAAGCACAATTCACTCTTTTTTGGAAGTGTTGGGAAAATAATTTGCGAGTGATAAATGATATCATACCAATAATTCTAAGAAACAAAACTTATGGTCCATTGATGAAAGTGTTCATGTATGGCCTTATCAAGGCTGGTACATGGGCAATAATGCGATATTTACGTGGTTTATGCAAAGATCTTTTCAACGGTACATTACCAGAAGAGATTGTAGAAAAATATGCAAGAAGTAGATCTGTTACCGCACCTGCATACACTACATAATCAAAGTTGTTCTAAAGCTACATCTGCAATTGTGTTGCGTTTAGGTGTCAACACAATAAAATATGTTTTATCTGCTCGTTCAATAGATTCAACTTTTTTGTAGGAATTTGTATTGATGTCATATTCCAAAATTTTTCCATCTAACTTTCCTTTTGTGTATATCATTAGGTAGACATCACCAGTGGAAGGACTGAGTGGAATAAAAGAAAAAACAAAACCCTTGTAAGAATTAATTGGCATTGTATTTTTCATAGGTGGTGCGACAGAAGACATGTACATGAAAATTTCCTCTACATTTTCAAATTCTTCATATTCCACATGCATTAGATTCTTGGAATTGTTTTGAGTATAATAACCTAGAGAATATTAGAAATAATTTCTACTTTCGATTTTTTAATTTAATAATAATCAATGCTGGTGCTACAAAGTACATGCCCAAATTAAGTAAGATTATGCCAATACCATAACCTAACATTTCTTCTTCAGAATCAATATCAATGTAATTAAGAATTGATAGAGATGTCAGTAATGGAGTGATAGCAACTTTCACAGTTTCTTTGAAAACTTCATTTTCTCTTTCCCAGTCAGCAATTGTTGGAGAGAATGAGTAATAGAATTGATTAAATCCCATCATAAATGAAGTTCCTGAAGCTGTATTTAGTACAGTACTGTCTCTAAGCTCCCTCAACATCTGAACTTGAGGAGCTAGCTCTGAACCAAATGTTGCAGTTGCAATAAGACAACCGCCACCAGTTTTTTCGGGAACACATACTCCGTTTTCAAGAACAGTTCCAGGACCACAAACTGGTGTTGGTTCTGGTTCAGGTTCTGGTTCAGGCTCTGGTTCTGGTTCAGGTGTTGGTTCAGGTGTTGGAGTTGGAGGTGGTGGAGGTGGAGGGGGTACACCGTCTCCTCCAATATACTCAAAAGTTCCTTCTGCTCTCTGAGCGCCATAGCTTATCATCATAGTATATTCACCAGAACTTTTCCATGTTCCACCAGCAGTTGTTTCAAATGAAAAAGTACCATCAGCATTTGGGATGGCCTGACCTATGAAAACACGATTACTTGAAGGATCAAGGATTTGAATTGTAACAGCCTGAGGATAATTTTCATTAAGAGTTTTTACAAGACCGGAAATTACTACAGTAGCACCAGATGAGTATAGTGGAAGATCACTATTCACAGAAAGTGGAGGAACAGTACCTCCTGGTAATACCTGGGCGGTGACTATTCCAGAAAAACCATATGATAAAATAGTAAATGATAAGATAAGTATAGCTAAATGTCCAGTTGATCTCATTTGCTGGATTTTATGATGGGTAAAGAGTATTTATGTATTGTATGAAAGAAAAGTTGACAGTATTATATTCTAATAATACCGCTTTTAACCAAAAATTCTAAAGCCGATAAAAATTCATCATCAGTTACTGAATCCTCAGACCACCATTTGGCAGTATTTTTTATCCAACTGGGAATTTCCTTTACGGAACTTTGCGATTTTAATGATTCAGGAATCGTAATGATTTCTTCTTTAATTAGATGTTCAATTCCTCCAATAAATTCAGAATCTGAAATTTGGTTTGTTGACCACCATCTAGCATTATTTTTAATCCAATCTGGGACTTGATGTTTAATTACTTCAAAGAATACAGTGGCAACAGGAGAATTAAGATAGTTTATTGCAATGTTGTAAGTTCCTGGTTGAGAGTTATGATAAAGAGTGAGTAAGGCAGT
>JAUXKJ010000114.1 GCA_030624325.1 Nitrososphaerota archaeon | reverse complement strand
TTCCAGAAGTATACAATCCACGTGGTGCAATCCTTGCACAGAACTTTAACATCTCACTTTTTGCAGTGCCTGGATCTCCTACCAAAAATATGTTAATGTCTCCTCTGATCTTTGTTCCATCTTGAAGTATTCTCTGAGTAGAGCCAGTAATTAACAACATAATAGCTTCCTTGATTAGAGTATGACCTTGTATGTGAGGAGCAAAAGAATCAATTAATCTTTCATAAAAATCTGGATTTTTTGTCAAGGCTTTGATGATTTTTTCATCTTCTGGTGAGATTTCTTCCCTCTCAGATTTCCTAGAAGTTTTAATTCCTCGTCCTCCAAGAAACTCTACATTGTTTCCATCAATTCTTAATCGGTAAAGACCACTTGTCGCCCTAGCTCCTGTGATAAACTCTTGTTCAATACGTACTATTCCAGTTAGAATGATGCGGTCTCCTGGTCTTGCATTATCAACTAGGTCTTGCTTAATTGATACGTCAATATAGTGAGGCAGTTGTCCTGGAGGTAGATCCTCAGGCAACTCTTGAAGTCTAACAATTTGAAAATCGATAAATCTACTTTTATCTGGCTGAATGGTAAATTCCTTGCTAGTACATTTTGGGTCTTTACCACATCTATACAGAGGAGACAAAGTCATTCCCTTTGCCAAAATTTGTTGAAATTCATGATCATTGCTGCATTTGTAAATGAGTTCTTTTGCCAATGGTTTGACTTCAGATGATCTAACAACCATTCCAGAAACGCTTGTCATTTTGTTAATAATTTCAGCATTAATCTGACGTAGGCTTCTCTGAACTGGATAGTTAACAATTCTTGCTCTAATATCGTCTTTTATCTTTACAGCATATTGAGGGAATCTTTCCTTTAGAATCTCTTCAATTGCCCTTGAAAAAGCAGATAATATTTCATCAGTATTTTCGTTGAATTTATTTTCGATTTCTGGGTTTGAAACAAGATCATTATAATTCACTACTATGAAACGAGCCCTTTTTGGCATCATTTGGTCTATCTGTTCAACGTACTTGAAAGAGCCATCTTTGTCCTTAAACTGCTTTAGAAATTCCTTTACTCTATCTGATAGTGCAGATAATGTCTGGGTTTCTAATGCAGTCATTTCTTTTCACCTAAAATCTGGTTTTTAAAGTCAAGTGATGTCTTGTAAATTTTCTCATAGAACGAACGCTCCTCCAAGGTCAGCTTTGAGCTAAGGTCAGCAGATAATTTGGAAGAATCTGCTAAATGAATAATTTTACCTTGTCGTTTTCGAACTAGGGAGTTTAACATACTTTCGACTCGGTCGAAATCTTCTTTTGGTAATTTTTTCATATATGAAATCAATCTTACGTAAAAATTTGGATCAAGAGTTGAGAGCTCAAACTCTCCTTGAACATTTTCTTTGACCATTGCTTGCTTTAGCTCAACTACCATATCGATCTCTTGAATGCTGATATGTTTTTCAGCTTCAAGAACGTGTGCAACCCATCTAGGGATATTGAGGATCTCACCTTGTTTTCCTTCAATACCCACTCCTGATACATTGACTTTGACATCATGAAGAAAGGTGACTTTGGCTTCTTCCAGGTCAAATCCTGTAGCATGTATCTTTGCAAGCTCCGCTGTGGTTACCATGGTAAGATCATTAACCCCTTATAGGAACTTGATGTATGGGATCGATCAATTCTCTTCACAAAAAGGTGAGATCAATTGATCTATAAAATGTGATTTATTAGGGAACCATGGGAAGGAGATCGGAATGTCCTTATCTAATATCATGTGGGTTGAAAAATACCGTCCAACTAAGATTTCCGATCTGGTAAACCAAAAGGAAATTGTTGGAAGTATCAAAGCTTTATTGAAAAATCAGTCTGAAATGCCTCACCTTCTTTTTTCTGGATCTGCCGGGGTTGGCAAAACTACCATGGCATTATGTTTATCCCAGGAAATTTTGGGAAAACATTGGAAGGATTTTACTCTAGAACTAAATGCATCTGATGAACGCGGAATCAACATGGTACGTGAGAGAGTCAAAAAGTTTTCTCGCTTTGCAGGACTAGATTCTGAAATTCCCTTCAAAATTATTATTCTTGATGAGGCTGACGAAATGACTTCAGATGCCCAGACTGCCCTAAGGAGAATAATTGAAGATACTGCAAAATTTTGTAGATTTATTCTGATCGCAAATAACATTTCAAAAATTATACAACCCATTCAGAGTAGGTGTGTAGTTTTCAAATTCACGTCAATTCCAGAAAAAGATGTAATATCACATCTGAAAAATATTGCAAAAAAGGAGAAGATAACAGTAGATGACAAAGGTTTAGCTGCAATTCAGGATTATACTGAGGGTGATTTGAGACATGCGATAAATCTCTTACAGGCTACAGCAAGTTTAGGAAGTGTAAGTGAAGCAAACGTCAAAGCATCAGCTGGTCTCACAAAAACAAAAGATGTGGATGATGTATTGAAGCTAGCACTAGATGGAAAAATTTCAAATGCTCGAAACA
>JAUXKJ010000005.1 GCA_030624325.1 Nitrososphaerota archaeon | reverse complement strand
TCGTTTTATTCCCTCAATAGCAACACTATTTTTCATAATAGATACCTTTGTCACTTTGCCATCAATTCCAGTGTATTCTCCCCGGATCACTTTAACAGAATCACCAATTACTACACGGACACTTCTTCTTCCATATTTTTTACGAATCTCTTTTGATAAATTACTACCGGATTGTTTGCTTTTTACAGCATAAGGTGCACGATAGATTTGTTGATTTCTAACTTTTGTCGGTTTCATTTTATACCACCATAGAAGCCAAGTTAGCAATCCTTGGCCATTTTTCAGAAGCTTCTGCAGCAACTGGACCTTTAATGTCAGTTCCTTTAATTTCGCCTTCAGGAGTAACTAGAACAGCGGCATTATCCTCAAACACAACTCTTACTCCGTTTAATCTTCTAATTGGATATTTTTGTCTAACTACTACAGCGCCGTGAACTTGTTTTCTTAATTCTGCAGGGCCTTTTTTTACTACAACATTAACATAATCCCCAACCGCAGCTGCAGGCAATCTAGATGCTCTTGTTTTGAGTTTATGTACCATCACGATTTCTAAAATTTTTGCTCCTGAATTATCTGCACATTTAATTTGGGCACCAACTGGCAAAACTCTAGTAATATATGGTATAAACTCCTCTACTCCTTTTGTTTTTCCACGACTCCTTCCTTGTGACATTATTTCTTAACCTCTACAACAACAAATGAAACAGATTTTGCAACTGGCCTGCATTCTGCTGATAAAACCAAATCTCCTTCTTCAACATCTATGCAGGATGGCTTGTAAGCATGAATTGTGTTTTTGCTTCTTGCATATCGTTTGAACTTGGTAAAATAAACAGGAGATTCCTTTTGTAAAACGATTGTATTTTTTGCTTTAGCACTAACAACTTTTCCTTCAAATAATTTTCCACGTATGCTTAGCTTTCCATGGAAAGGACAATAATTATCATTACACTCGTTTTTTGGTGCCTTTACTGACATTCCGATATTTTTTGTCATTTCCTTACCTCTAATCTTTCATGAGATCGTTTCTCAAGTAAAGCACCAGATAGCGTAAATTTTTCAGCATTAAAGGAAAAATTCAATTTATTTTCTTTTTTTGGGAGCATTTTTTTTCCATTTTTGGTTTGAATAACGAACATATGTTTGGTTTCATCAATTACCACTCCATTTAATCCCAAAATTTGTGGATTAGTAGATTCAACAACTTCGGTTTTTAAACCAATCAATTCATGTGATGCAATATTTTCTGATGTTATCATTCTTTCTTCAACTCACTTAACCTTGTCTTGATTCTTGCAATATTTTTTCTGAGAGGTTTAAGCTTTCCACTTTCTTTTCGTAAAGTCCCTTTTGCTGCATCTAGTCTAAGTTTTGTAAGATCAGAACGCATTTGTTGTAATTTATCTTGCAGATCCTTTTCGTTTAATTCTCGAATGGTTTTCATTTTTAATCGGCCCATTACTTTAACTTCTCCTCTTCTTCTTCTAATGTTTCTAATTTTTCCACATGTTTTGATTCAAGTTCAATTTGTTCACTTTCCGTTTTTGCTTCAATCTTTGGAATTGCTTCAATTAATTTTGCTTCCTTTGGAATCTCAACTTCTGGTTTTTTCTTTTCCTTGGCAGGTTTTTCTTTAAATTCAAATTCAGGGATGACTTTTTCTTTTCTAGCAATTCTGATTCGAATTCCAATTAATCCCATAGGAGTCCGTACATGTGCAATATCTTCGGCAACTATAACATCCGCGTGATGTCCTGCCCTTGGAAGTACTCCCAATGAATGTTTTTCAAATGCAGAACGATCTCCTCGAAGTTTTCCAGATATTGTTATCTGAACTCCCATGGCACCACCTTCCATAATTTGTTGCAAAGTCCACATGGTTGCTCGTCTAAATGCAGTACCGCGTTCAATGTGAGATGCTAATCTATTACACATCACACTAGGAGCTAATTCTGGTCTTGGAATTTCTGAAACAGAAATTTGTGGATTTTTTAAACCAAATTCGCTTCCAAGTTTTTCAGTGAGTTCTCGTATTCCACTTCCTTTTCTTCCTATAACAATACCAGGTCTTGTAACATGAAGGACTATTCTTGTACCAGTAGGTGTTTTTGAAATTTCGACATCTGAAAAACCAGCATCTTTAATTTTTTCTCGAAGATAATCTTTTAGCAACATCATGTTATAGTTATCTTTGATTACGTTTTTGACAGATGACAATTTTAAACCTCTTGACCTACAAGTTCAACATGAGTCAAAACATTATTTTTTGGAGTAGCTCGGCCCATAGCTCTGGGAATAAATCTTTTGATCACAACTCCTTTGTGAACTGTTACATTTATCAGCTTTAGTCTATCTAAATCCATTCCTTTGTATTCTGCATTTGATTCTAAATTATCAAGAGCTTTCAAAAATTCAGCAGCAGATTTGCCTGGATAACGTCCTGACATTACACCAGGATCTGATTTATGCCCAACTTGTTCTTTGTATCTTCTGAATGGAACTGCTCGTTTTTTATTAATGACATCCTGTAGATAATCTCTAGCTTTTTCTATTGAAAGTCCCTTTATTGCAACTGCAATTTCACGTGAATGCTTGTGAGAAATTTCTTTTTCACGTAGTGATGAACGGACGTGTCGTGTTGAATCAAAATTTTGGAATGCGTATTTGAATTTACCCAAAAAAATCACTTTAATGGAACGTACAAACTAGAACGGGATGAACCTACGCCAGGAGCCCCATGGCTGACTCTTTTATTTGTAATAACATATTCGCCTAAATAATGACCAATCATTTCTGGAACTATATTTACTGGGACAAATTCTTTTCCAGAAAAAACACTAATTTGGACTCCTGTCATGTAAGGCAAAATTATCAAATCTCTAAGGTGAGTTTTAATTGGATTTTTGTTTTTTCCGGATTTTGCTGATTTTATTTCTACGATTAATTTTCTTTTACCATCTGTAATGCCCCGTGTAAGAGATCTTCTCGCTCTTGCCGAAAACAACTGGAAAAGTTTGTCCATTGGCATATTCTCAATTTCTTTTAAGGGAATTCCTTGAAACTCAAATTTTTTAACCATTTTTTACCACCTTTTTAGTATTTTGAGGAACTTGTTGAACCATATTATAGCATTCCTATCTTTGTAGCCAAATCTCTTGCTTTATCCGTTGATTCAAATTTAACATATGCTTTTTTTCCATAAATCGTTCTTGCAGTATTTACAGTTAATACATTTTCATTATACAAAATCTTTACAGCCTGAACAATTTTTGGTTTAGTAGTAGAATTTTCTACGATAAAACACAGCTTTTGCTCATTTTCCACCAAAGCAAATGTCTTTTCTGTAATGTAGGGTTTCAAAATGATTTTTGTAGCTTCATCAATATTCATTTCATAGTCACCATTAATTCTAGATGTGGGGATTTAATTTTTGCAATTTCTTCAATTGCACTTTTAGAATAAACTGTTAATCTAATTGGTACGGAACCTGGTGCCAGATCTAAAACGCTTAGGTTATTGCTTGATACTGCATCAACCCCCCGAAATGAACCACAAGCTTTTGACAAATTTTTAGAATTTTTGATTACAAATAATATGCTTTTTCCAATCTTAGTTGACCTTCCCCTGAGTGCGGATTTTCCGGAACGTTTTCTGCGAAAATCTAGTCTGGCTAGATCCTGATTCAGATTCAGGGCATCAAATACCTTTAGCAGGGCTTTAGCTTTAGAGATTTTTTCAATATCATCTGAAACAACTAGTGGAAATGAATCGATTTTTCCCACTTTATGTCCTCGTGATTCTATAATTTGTTTTGAGGCAGTAGCTGCAATTGCAGAACAAAGAGCAAGTTTATTTTCTTTTTTGTTTAGTTTTTTTGAGATGACTTTCAGTATAGTTGTAGGATGTGCTTGTCTTCCTCCTCTAGTTGATGCTACACCACCAGCTTCGCCTTGTCTGCCACCGCCCCCTCCTCTAAGTCGCGCAATTCTTGCTTGACCATGACCGGTTGGAGGGTCAAGTGATCTTGCTACAACATCCATTCCAGCAGTTGGATGTCTACCTTGTTTTTGGAATTGATGCGAAGTAAGGTTAACGAATGCTTTGTGAATTAGATCTTTTCTAAACGGTGTTGAAAAAACATTTGGCAATTCTATCTCGTTGTCCTTTGAACCATCAAGAGTTAGTATTGGTGCTTTCATTAAACTACAACTTCCAAAATGTTTGGCTTTGTTATTTTTGAAGGAACGTTACGAACTTGAGATCTTAATTTAATTAGCCGTCTGTAAGTACCTGGCACAGATCCTTTTAGGATAATGAAATCCCCACTAACATATCCGAAATGTTTGAAACCGCCCTCAGGATTAACATTAAATTCATTTTTTGCAGTGTTGCTCACAATCATGATTCTTTTATCGTATTCAGTTCGTTGATGAAAACCTCTTTGACCTGCTCGTGGAACAGTATACATAACATATTGAGGCGAAATTGGTCCAAGTGATCCTACTTCACGTACACTTTTTCTAGATTTATGCTGTTTCTTTTTTACTCCCCATCTAGTGATTGGACCTTCCCAACCTTTACCCTTGGTAATAGCTGCAGTATCAACTGTGGTACCACTTTCAAAAACTTGATCAATTTTCACTTCTTTACCTAACAGATCTTTAACAAAAGCAAATTGTTTTTCAATTTCTCCTCCTTTAACTCCAACTTCAAAAACATATGGTTTTTTCTGTTCTAGTTTAGCACTTCTGGGAATTACACCTACAATTGCAACAAGTTCATGAATTTTTCCAAGAGATTTTTCTGCTTTTGCAATAGCATTTTCTTCAGTTTTTACTTTAAAAATTTTTGAAAAGTGCTTTGGAAGGTCGTTTGCAAAAATATCAAAAGCTGCGTGAAAGCCATCATTATTTTTTGAATATCCTCGAATTCCTATAATGTGCATTGGAGGAGTAACAATGACTGTTCCCAAGCTTACAAGTTGTTTTCCTGCATTTGGAGTTTTTTCTCGATCATCAATACTAACTAATTGAACACAACCGGCTTTGAAACCTGCATGACCTAACAACTTTGGTTCTTCTGAATTTATTTTTGGCCAAGTACGTATCCTAGCCTCCATGCTCTGAGCTCTTCCTCTAGGAAGATACGCCAAACTTCCTCGGCGTGGTTGACTATGTCTTCTATGTCCCATAGATAAACCGAAAATGTCGTTAACCCCATTATATACCTACTAACAATAAAAAATGAAAATTAATTTTGAAAGTGTCTTATGGTTGAAATAAATCTGTAATTGAAGAGAGAAAAGTAGCAGTACCTATTACAACTCCTGCAATTCCAACAACAATTGCAAAAAGAAGAAATTTTTTTTGTGAAGCCAACAAGGTGTTAGTAGAGTTTTTTTATTTTAAGTGTAACCAGTTCTTGCAATGTTGAGTATTGATAATGTACCCATTAATGCCTCTTCTAGTCTCACAGTTTCAGTACCTTGATTAGGAAAAAAATTCAAAATTTTGGAATTTTGATACGAAGTAATTTTGCCACCTAAAAATTCATGTAATCCTTTTTCAGTGGATCCAAATACTATCAATTTTGGTTTCGGAGAATCCAAAAACCAACGCAAATGTGAATTCTTTAATGTCTGACCTTTTCTAGAAGTTAAAATGATGTCACCATCCCATGAAGAAATTACTGAATGTAGGTTTGATCTCTCCTGAACCTTGTAACCCCAATATTCATCAATTTGTTCACTAGGAATTTCTTTAACAGAAAAATTTGGATAACCTGTTTTAAATTGCAAAGAAACACGAGTTCCAATTTTTTCTTTGCCAAAATATGGAATCATGTAATGTATTCCAACATCAAAAAATTTTTTTCCTTTAAAATTTACTATTATCCCCATTCTTTTGTCTCCAGATTTGATTTGAGCAGGATTTTTGATTTTTGTGTGTGATGGAATCTTTAATGGATGCATTGCTCCAGCAAATTTTAAAAGATTCATTTTTGGATAAAGTTGTTTTCGAAAATATGGAGGTGTAACTAAATATTTTAAAATTGTTGCAAGTAGTATCCTATCCTGTTTATCGGCGTTAGCATCATTATAGATGAAGATTTCACCTATTTTAAAAACACAGCAAATTCTTGCTAAAACTGAAATTTTTTGAGCCTTACCAAGTTTTGTTGATTCGTCTATAAGAGAAGAATCTGGAATTGCGATAGCAGTTTTCAAAGTAAATTCTGTTTTAGAAGATACATAAAGTAAAGTCTAGGATTTAGGTGGAGGAGGGTATTTTTCTTTTGCAATTTTTGCGAATTTGGCGATTTGTTCGTCTGAAACTATTTCAAATAATTTTGTTGCTTTTTTAATTTGAGACATCTTGATGTGTTTTGTACCTTCTTTTTCTTCACTTCCAATGTAAATTGACGCAGTTGCTAAAGCTGCAGCATCGTCTAATGACATTTCAGGTTGGTAAGTCTTTTCAAGAAATTCAGTTACTTGTTCTGAACCAGAACCAATTGCCACAGCATCATAAGAAATGTATGTTCCACTTGGATCAGTTAGATAAAGAGAACTGCCTTTTGAATCAATTCCGCCTAAAATTAAAGCAACACCAAAAGGTCTTACTCCAGCATATTGAGTAAATTGTTGACATTGATCAGCAAGATGTTTAGCAATTGTTTCCACATCAACAGGTTCATCATAAATCATTTTGTTACTTTGTGAAAAGAATCGAGCATTGTCAACCTGACTCCTAGCATCAGGAATGTATCCAGCAGCTGCTATTCCAACATGATCATCCACTTGAAATATTTTTTGAGCAGTATCAGAAATCTGAAGTTTACGAGGTTTTTCTTCTACTGCAATAACTATTCCGTCTTTGCTTTTAATACCAACTGCAACTGTTCCTCGTCTTACAGTTTCTATAGCGTATTCAACTTGATACAATCGTCCATCTGGAGAAAAAACAGTAATTGCTCTATCATAGCCTTGTTGAGATGGTAGCAAATCGATTATGAATTTTTTTAAAGTTTAATTTAAGTCTAATCATGTTCTTATCGTGCAGTTTGAGATTCCGTTTAATGGTCATGAAAATATTCGATCTCTTCATAACAAAACAATTGAAATTACAAAAGATTCAAAATTGACTCCAAGTGGAGACTGTATTATTGGGATTAAAGCTACTTCTGGTTGCAAAGACATCCCAGATCAAATCAAGAAAAAAATAAAAAAACCAGATGCAAAGATTGTTTTTTCAATCATTGTTAATGGAGATATATTTGAAATAAATGGAGAGGGTCATAAAGATCTAAAATTCACACATCCAAGTGACATTGTTTTGAGAAAAAGCAATTACGTATGTCCTAGAACCTTGGCAATCAACTGTGACAAGTCATCTGACGACATACCTAGAAAGATGATACAGTATCTTCAGAATCCAAAAACAAAAGGAATTTTCAAAATTGAGGTTAACTAATTTTTGATTCTGTTGTGGAATTTTCTAAGACTTTTGTCATTGCCCTATTGATAATTTCCATGAGTAAATATTGTTTGAAATTTTCTTGATCAGATGTTTTTTGGTTTTTTGTTTTCGAAGTTTTTTGAGAAATATTTTTCATGATTTTTTCAATTTTGTCTGAAGTAGTTTGTATGACTTTAGAGTATCTGGATTCAAAATCTTTTGGAACATCAAATTCTAGCAGTTTAGTTGATGTTCCATAAAATTTTGTTACCGCGCCACGGGTTTCCTGAATCTTTACAATTTCAATTAATCCTGAAGTTTTGAGAATATCAATATGATGTCGAATTGTTGTTAATGCTTTGTTGTAACCAGTTTTTTTTAATTCGCCCAAAATTTGTTCAGCACTTAGTTGTTTATGATACAAAATTTTTAAAATATTGATTCTTACAGGCTCTTCAATTGCTCTAGCAATCTGGCCACTCATAGATACTGTTCTATTCACAGTTATTGACTTTTCTAGTAATGTAGACATTTTAATATGAAATTAAATGATAAGCTAAAAGATCCTAATATCATATTTTTTTGTCTAATAGCATCATTTTTTTTCTACTACAAATAACAATTAACCTCTACGAAAAAATATGTTCTTGCTCTAAATAAAATTGTAATAAAACAATATCATTAAATGCACTATGATAAATTTAAGAGCATTACAGAAAATACTGTAAAATGGGACCTGACAGGCCAAATCAGGAAAAATTTGCTGTTATCAAGTAAAAATTGCCCAAAACAAGAAATTATCTTATACTGTAATAGGGAAAAACCAAAACTGGTAATTACTGTGAAGCAAACTTTTCGTAGGCAATTACATAACGTTCTGACATTTTATTTATCAACTCTGAAGGAATTGATGGAGCAACAGGTTCTTTTCCTTGTGCTCTAGTATCATCGAATTGTTTTTGATAACCATTGGCTGTTAACCAATCACGTAGCAACTGTTTATCATACGCATCTTGAATTTCGCCAATTTTATAGGAATTTTTTGGCCATAATCGGTATTCATCTGGGCCAATAGAATCGCCAAGAATTATTTCATCATTAATTTTTCCAAATTCTAATTTCAAATCAGGTAAAATGAACCCAGCCTTGTCTGCAACTAGAGCCATTTTTTCATAGATTTCAATAGAGTGAGTAACAAGCCAATCAAATTCTTTTTCTGTAACTAGTTTCATTTCTATTGCTTGTTTTTTGTTTATTGGTATGTCGTGGGTAGATTTTGTAGTAGGATCAAAAATTGGATGTGGTAATTTTGAGGCAAGTTGAGTGGCAATACCTTCTGGAAGATTTACTTCTCCCTTTTTCCATCTATTTACTAAACTTCCATAAAAAAATCCTCTAACAACACACTCTATTGGAAGCATTTTCATTTTTTTTACAATTATCCCAGTTTTACCTTCTTTTCTCACAAAATGATTTGGAATATCCAATTTATTGAACCAAAATTCAGCAAATTTACAAAGGATCTCTCCTTTTTTTGGAATCTCTTCTTTGAATTTTACATCATAGGCTGAAACTCTATCACTAAATAAAAATAAAAGATTTCCGTCCTCAAGATCATAAATGTCCTTTACCTTACCAGATGTAAGAAATTTCAAACAAGCATTCTTGAAATTATTGTCATTTAATTGATACTCATAAATTCAAAATTTTGTTAAGAACCCATCATTCCAGGCATTTTAACTGGAATCCTATAGGCTTTGTTTACAAAAATACCTTCATCGGCAGTGACCATGACAAATTCCATTTCGTTGTCTGGGGGTGGTGAAACAATGATTTTCTGTCCAGGCTTGAGAGTCCCTAACTCTTGAATGTCGCCTCCTCCAAAGTTTGCTCTAACATTGGTCAGAGGTTGATTTCCTGTATTTTGTATAGTAACTCTTGCCATAACAAAAAGATCTTGTTTATCTTTGAAGGGGTCCACAAAAATGGCATATTCTTCAATTCCAAAGGAGCCTTTAGTAAGATTAAGAGTTACACCTATAGCCAAAACCGCAATTACTCCAACTCCTATTCCTACTAGCAGCTTATACTGTTCCACAAAAATTGAACTCTTTTCTAACTTTTAAAAAAACACCTTCTAATACAATATAGAACATATGCAGTTCCCAATTTTATTCTCCTTTCATTTGGATTCTTGTTTTAAAAACAGGTTTTATTCCAAGCGAAGAATAATTTCCTGTAAAACATGTAAAGCACATTGAATCGTGTGGGATACCTACAGCATTTGCAAGAT
>JAUXKJ010000028.1 GCA_030624325.1 Nitrososphaerota archaeon | reverse complement strand
GTTGGTGTAGGTTCTGGTGTTGGAGTTGGGGTTGGGATTGGTGTTGGGGTTGGTGTAGGTTCTGGTGTTGGAGTTGGGATTGGTGTTGGAGTTGGCGTTGGCGTTACAGGAGGTGGAAGTGGAGCAGGCGTTGGAGCTGGAGTTGGAGGAGATTCTGATGAAAATGCATAAAATCCTTCAGAGCCATAAATAGAACGGACTTTTTGAATATCATTAGTTGTAACTATCTGTATACTAGGTTTTGTGTGGATTGTTGGAATCATTACTGATGGAGGAGAATTTTTTCCGGTGTACCACTTTTGATTAATTGCGTCATCATCAGAAACATAATGATCTAGTCCAAATGAATGTCCAATTTCGTGTAAAGCAATTGTGTTTATTGCACCGTCTGATTTGAAAGTTTTATCATCATAACACGGCGTTACGAAATTACAATATGTTAGTTGGAGATAATAGATTTCAATTATTCCAGAAGTGGAAAAAAGACCTGCAAGTGTCAGTAAAGATGGTTTGTCTCTAAATTTTATTGTAATATTACAATCAGGGGTAGCTTTCTCACCAGCTGGAATTATTTTTGTATTGATATCCCAAACAATCTTGTTTTCAGTTTCAGTATCTTTAAGATTTTTTTCCCAGTCTATTACAGCATCTTTTGCTATATTAGCCCATTTTGTTTTAATTTCATCAGGTATGTTATCATAATTGGCTTCAAGAATACAGAATGTAGGAATTCCTTTTATTCGAAAATTAGTTGAGGGGAAAAAAATTTCAGCAAAAACAGGTTGTAAATTAGAGCTTAGGATGAATATGGAAAATAGAAATATTATTGAAAAACGTTTTTTGGAACCCATGCTAGAAATAGAACTTTGAGATGTAATATTAAATCACTTTTTCCAATAAAAGAATAATACAGTTTTTTGTTCTTTCATTTTCATTAATTTATGATACAGATCTAATAAAGCTCGATTCATAGGGTATGAAAAATATCAAACATGGTTAGATTCTAGGTCAATATTGGAATCCAGACATTTCTTTAAACCTTCCATATACTTTGCATTAGTATTTTCTTAAATTTATGGAGTCAGTTACAACGTAAGAATCAGACAAATTCTTCACAATTGCTTTAAATTCAGTTTTGAGTCATTTTGATTATTGCAACAAATTCAAGGGTTTCAGTTAAAGTCAGAGTATGTCCCTACTGGGGATCAACCACAAGCTATTGACGAGCTAGTAAAAGGGGTAAGCAAAAACAAAATTCAGACTTTACTTGGTGTAACTGGTAGCGGAAAAACATTCACAATAGCTAATGCAATTCAGAAAACAGGAAAAAACACCCTTGTAATTTCACATAATAAGACATTAGCAGCACAGCTGTATTCCGAGCTAAAACAATTTTTCCCAAAAAACAATGTGGGCTATTTTGTCTCATACTATGACTATTATCAACCCGAATCCTACATGCCTCAAACTGACACCTACATCGAAAAAGACACCCAAATCAATGAAAAAATTGAAAAAATGCGACTAGAGGCAACTGCAATGCTGCTCTCAGGTGAGCCAACAATTATTGTTGCAACAGTGTCTTGTATTTACTCACTTGGCTCGCCTAGAGAATGGGAAGACATGTCAGTTACAATAAAAACTGGACAAGAAATTTCTCGCTCAAGTATAATCAAAAAATTAGTTAATGCACGATACGAAAGAAATGATTTGGTAATAGAGCCAGGAAACTTTCGTGTAAAAGGTGACACACTAGATATTATTCCAGCATATTCAGAAGACATTGTCAGAATTTCTCTATTTGGCGATGAGGCAGAAAAAATAACTCTGCTTGATCATGTGTCACTAAAAGAAAAACGAAAGGTGTCACAAATCAAAATTTATCCTGCAAAGCACTATATCATTGCAAAAGATGTCAAAGACAAAGCGATTAAATCAATTAGAGAAGAGCTAAAACAAAGACTACCTGAGCTAAATGAGTTAGAGCGACAACGCCTTGAGATGAGAACTAAATATGATTTAGAAATGATTCAAGAGCTTGGTTACTGCTCTGGAATTGAAAATTATTCAAGACACTTTGATGGCAGAAAGCCTGGAGAGCAGGCATTTTGTCTGCTAGACTTTTTTGGCGATGATTTTCTACTAGTAATTGATGAGTCACATGTTACAATGCCCCAAATGCATGGAATGTACAAAGGAGACCATTCTAGAAAAAAAGAGCTAATAACCTATGGATTTCGGCTCCCAAGTGCATTTGACAACAGACCACTAAAGTTTGAAGAGTTTGAAAAATACATCAAAAATACAATCTTTGCCTCAGCTACACCATCAGAGTATGAAAGAAAAAAATCATTTCAAATTGTAGAGCAATTAGTACGTCCTACAGGACTGGTTGACCCACCAGTTGAGGTCCGGCCAACTAAAAACCAAATGGATGATCTTATTTCAGAAATCAACAAGCGTGCAAAAAAAGACCAGCGTGTACTAGTTACTACACTTACAAAAAGGATGGCAGAAGACCTTGCCGAATATCTTTCCAAAAAAGATGTCAAGGTTCGATACATGCACTCTGAAATTGAAGTCCTGCAAAGAACTGAGCTTATTCGCCAACTTAGACTAGGCGAGTTTGATGTTCTAGTTGGAATTAACTTACTCCGAGAGGGCCTTGATATTCCCGAAGTTTCACTAGTTGCAATTTTAGATGCAGATAAAGAAGGATTTTTACGAAACAATACTAGTTTAATTCAGACATTTGGTCGAGCAGCAAGAAATGTAGATTCTGCAGTAATCATGTATGCAGATATAGTAACACAGTCAATGAAGGCTGCAATGTCAGAAACAAATCGACGCCGAACAAAACAGTTAGAGTATAATAAAAAATTCAATATAACGCCAAAAACAATCATAAAGTCAATTCCAGAACAAGAAACAACACTAGATGATATCAAAAATAAATCAACTAGTGATCTGACACGCGATGCAATTGATATTGAGGCCACAATGAAAAAATATGCCGAAGACTTGGACTTTGAGCGAGCAATAGAGTGCAGAGAACGATTAAAAAGAATTCAAACGGAGATTGAAAGGAAAAATGAAAAACGATAAGCTAAAGATTCGTGGTGCAAGGCACCATAATTTAAAAAATATAGATGTTGATATTCCAAAAAATAAACTAGTTGTAATTTCAGGATTATCTGGCTCTGGCAAGTCAACTCTGGCATTTGATACTATTTATGCAGAAGGGCAGAGAAGATACGTCGAGTCACTTTCAGCTTATGCAAGACAGTTCTTGGAGATGATGGACAAGCCAGATGTTGATTCAATTGAAGGCTTGTCGCCAGCCATTTCAATCCAGCAAAAAACTACAAGCAAAAATCCTCGCTCAACTGTTGGCACCACAACTGAAATTTTTGACTATCTCAGACTACTTTATGCAAGAATAGGTATTCCTCACTGCCCAAATTGTTCTCGCAGGATATCAAATCAGTCAATTGAGACTATTTGTGACTCTGTTCTCAAGGATTTTGATGGAAAAAAGGTACTCGTTTTAGCCCCAATTATTCAGCGAAAAAAAGGAACCTATGAGAAGTTATTTGAGCAGATAAAAAAAGACGGCTATTCCCGAATTCGATTAGATGGAGAAATAACATCACTTGATGAAAAGATTCCACCACTTGACAAACAAAAGTGGCACTGGATTGAAATTGTAGTTGACAGAATTACAACAACAAAGGCAGAAAAAAGCAGACTATTTGAGGCAATTCAAAATGCACTAAAGGCTGCAAATGGTCAAGTAATGATTGCTGCAGATAAAGAAAACAAAATATTTTCACAAAACAATGCATGTCCTCATTGTGGCGTAACAATTGGGGAGCTAGAACCACGAACGTTTTCATTTAATTCTCCGTTTGGCTCTTGCAAAGCTTGCAATGGCCTTGGAGTAAAAATGGAGTTTGATGCAGATTTAGTTATACCAGATAAGACAAAGTCAATTCTTGATGGAGCAATTGTTCCATGGAGTGGCAGGTTCCAATCATTTCGCAGGCAAGAGCTACGAGCAGTAGGCAAAAAGTTTGGGTTTAATTTAATGACGCCAATTAACAAGATAAAACCAAAACATCTTGATTTCATACTACATGGTACTGACAAGAAGATACACTTCCAGTATCAATCAAAGTCAAGTGATTCTCGCTGGGAGTACACAGATTACTTTGAAGGAGTGTTAGATAATCTACACCGAATCTTTATGGAGACAGATTCAGAAGCAAAACGAGAATGGCTAAAACAGTTTATGCTACAAACCCCGTGCAATTCTTGCCATGGAAAAAAGCTAAAACCTGAAGCACTTGCTGTTAAGATTAATGGAAATGGTATCATGGATGTCTGTGATTTATCAATTGATGCGTGTTATGACTTTTTTCAAAACCTAAAGCTAACTGAAACAGAAAGCTACATTGCTCGTGATGTTCTAAAAGAGATCAAAGCACGTTTAGAATTTCTAAAAAACGTTGGGTTGACATATCTTACACTGAATCGTTCTAGTGCCACTCTATCAGGAGGAGAATCACAAAGAATACGTCTTGCTACACAAATTGGTTCTAATCTAACCGGTGTGTTATACGTATTAGATGAGCCAACAATTGGTCTTCATCAAAGAGACAATGCCAGACTCATTAAAACGCTCACAAAGCTGCGAAATTTAGGAAATACAGTCATCGTAGTAGAGCATGACGAAGAAATAATACGAAATTCGGACTGGATGCTTGACCTGGGGCCAGGTGCAGGAGTGCATGGAGGAAATATAGTTTTTCAAGGAACAGTTGACCAGATTCTAAATGGTCACAAGTCAATTACTGGAAAATATCTAAAAAACAAATCACTAATCAAGCTCAAAGAAAAAAAGCGACAAGATAAAGGAAAGTTAATTGTCAAAGGTGCAACAGCTAACAATCTTAAAAATATTACAGTTGAATTTCCGTTAGGCAAGTTCATTACAGTTACTGGGGTGTCAGGGTCTGGAAAATCTACACTAATTAATGAAACACTACTAAAGGGACTAGAGTCACACTTTTACAAAACAACCAAACGAGCTGGAAAACACAAAGAAATCATAGGACTAGATAAGATAGATAAAGTAATTGCAATTGACCAGTCTCCTATTGGAAGAACTCCCCGCTCAAATCCGGCAACATACATTGGAGCATTTACACCGATTCGAGAGCTTTATTCTAATACAGAGTTGTCAAAAGAAAAAGGATATTCTCCAGGTCAGTTCTCATTTAATGTAACTGCTGGCAGGTGTTATGCATGTGAGGGAGATGGAGTAAAACAAATTGAGATGCAATTTTTATCTGATGTTTTTGTAAAGTGTGATGAATGTAAAGGAAAGCGATATAATTCTGAAACACTATCTGTTCATTACAAGGGTAAAAATATTTCAGACGTGCTAGACATGACAGTTTACGAGGCACTAAAATTCTTTGAGAACATTCCTGCAATTAAACGAAAGCTTCAAACAGTTTATGATGTAGGACTTGGATACATCAAGCTAGGACAACCATCCCCAACCTTATCAGGGGGGGAAGCACAACGAGTAAAACTTGCATCAGAGTTATCAAGGCAAACTACTGGCAACACAGTCTACTTATTAGATGAGCCAACAACTGGACTTCACTTTGCTGATGTGCAAAAGCTTCTTGATGTCTTAAATCGCCTAGTAAACATTGGTAACACGGTAATTATAATTGAGCACAACATGGATGTGATAAAAAATTCAGACTGGATAATTGATCTTGGTCCAGAAGGAGGAGACGAAGGAGGCCAAGTTGAGGCTTGCGGAACGCCCCAGCAGGTAGCAAAAACGCCAACCCACACAGGAAAATTCCTCAAAACGTTCATGAAAAGATGAAATTTGATATTTCCAAAATAAGCATCCCGTCTCATCCTGGAATCTATTTGATGAAAGACCAAAAAGACTCCATCATCTATATTGGAAAAGCAAAAAATCTCAAAAAACGTGTAAAATCGTATTTTTTAAAAAATCAAAACTACAAAACACAAAAACTTGTTGAAAAAATTCATGACATTGAATTTGTTTTAACAGATAACGAAAGTGAAGCTTATCTTTTAGAATCAAACATGATAAAGCAATACAGGCCTATTTACAATATAGAGCTCAAAGACCAGCAACGCTATACATACCTGAGATTAACTGATGAAAAATATCCAAGGCTC
>JAUXKJ010000112.1 GCA_030624325.1 Nitrososphaerota archaeon | reverse complement strand
TAAGAACACAAGATAAACAAATTGAAAAAATCAATGCTCAAATTAAACAAAAACAAGAAATCAAAAAAGAAAATGACTCAAAAGGAAATAAAACAAAAGATCAATTGGCAAAAGAACTTTCATCACTATTAAAAAAATATAATAGCAAAACTGTAACAACTGTACTAAAAGAGATCAATTCTTTATAGCAAGACCCCAAACCATCTGCAAATGTATGTACTGACATCCATTTTTCATTCCTTTAATGAAAACTAGAATTAAATAACAACTCCATGGGACAAACATGTTGGCTGGAACAAAGATTGATGGGATTGAAGTAGCAAAATCTGTGAAGGAACGAGTAAAAATGGCAGTAAAGGAATTAAAACAAGAGGGTATCAATCCCTGCCTTGCAACAGTTCTAGTAGGTAATGACCCAGCTTCAGTAACGTATGTTAAAAATAAACACAAAGCTTGTTCGGATGTTGGCATTTTGACAAAGGATCATACACCATCATCATCTATTTCTCAAAATGAAATGAATGAGTTAATTGATTCACTCAACAATGATTCTTCAATTCATGGAATATTAGTTCAACTACCATTACCTTCCCAACTTGATGAATTCCAAACAACTTCTCGAATCTCACCTCTCAAAGATGTCGATGGTTTAACTCCACACAATATGGGATTGTTATCAATGAAAAAAGCCATTCTCAAAGCCTGCACACCATCTGGAATTATGTAGATGTTTGAGTATTATAATATCGATTTAGAAGGAAAAATCGTTATTATGATCAATAGGAGTAATCTCATTGGAAAACCTCTGTACCATCTTCTTTTAGAAAAAAATGCAACAGTAATCACATGTCACTCCAAAACAAAAAATCTCAGCGAAATTTGCAAAACAGCTGACATTATTGTGACTGGGGTTGGTAACAGATCAAAGTTTGTTTTGACTCCTGATATGATCAAAGAAGGTGCAGTAGTCATAGATGTTGCAATCACAAGACATGATGGTAAACTAGTCGGCGATGCTGATTTTGATGAAATTATAAAAAAAGTATCCTTTGCATCCCCAGTTCCAGGAGGAGTTGGTCCAATGACAGTAGCTATGCTTTTAAAAAATACAGTAACTGCAGCATCATTAAGTAAAGGATTTGTCAAGTAACAACAAAAAAGCAAATTTAAGAAAAGTTCTGCTTGAAAGAAGAGATTCTTTATCATTTGATTATATCAAAATTGCTAGCAAGCAAATTTTTGGTAAATTAAAACAAATAGAAATTTTCAACAAAGCTAAAACTATTGCCAGCTATTATCCTATTGGAAGTGAGATAAAAACTCAAGACATCATGCAGGAAATCTTGGCCTCTGGAAAAACTTTGGCATTACCAAAAGTAAATGATCAAAATTTAATTTTTAAGAAAATAACTGGTTTTGATAATCTTGAAAAAGCTAGTTTTAATTTAATGGAGCCAAAAGATGAATGCCCTGAAATAATTGATATTGATTTAGTACTAGTTCCTACTGTGGGAATAACTCGCAAAGGGGTGCGCTTAGGTTATGGTTACGGATTTTATGACAGATTCCTTTCAAAATCTGACGCAGTAACGATTGGACTTACTTATGCAAAACAGTTAGTTAAATCAATTCCATATTCTGAAAAAGACATTAAAATTCAATGGGTTGTAACTGAAGATGAATATTTTAAAACATCATCTATAGGATAGTCCTTTTTTTCCAATATCTTTTCTGCAATATTTGTTTGGCCAGCTAATGTTATTTACAGCAGAATATGCATTTGTAATTGCGTTTTCTAGTGAATCTCCCAATGCTGTAACTCCTAACACTCGTCCTCCATTAGTTAGAATTTTACCATCTTCTTTTTTGGTTCCTGCATGAAAAACAAAAACTCCGTCTTTTGTTAAATCAAGGCCTATAATTTCCTCGTTTTTTGGATAGGCCTCAGGATACCCTTTAGATGCAAGTATTACGCAAACTGCAGATTCAGACGTCCACGAAATTGGTGGCAGTTTAGAAAGTGTTCGTTCTGAACTTGCATAAAGATATTCGTACAAATCTGAATTCATTCGCATCATTATTGGTTGGCATTCAGGATCACCCATTCTTACGTTGAATTCTAAAACATATGGTTCATCATTTTTTATCATTATTCCAGCATACAAGAATCCTTTGAATGAAATCCCTTCCTTTTTCATTCCCTCCAAGGTTTTGTTTATGATGTTTTTCTGAATCTTTTGTGACAAATGTTCATCGATTACCGGAGTTGGAGAATATGCACCCATACCACCAGTGTTTGGTCCTTTATCGCAATCATAAATTCTCTTATGATCTTGGCTTGTCGCCATAGGAATTACGGAGTTTCCATCAGATAGTGCAATGAAAGATGCTTCTACTCCATCAATTCTTTCTTCAATAACTATTCTATTTCCTGCATCACCAAATGTTTTTTTTACTAAAATAGTTTCAATTGCAGATATAGCTTCTTCTTTGCTATTACAAACTATAACACCTTTTCCTGCAGCTAGCCC
>JAUXKJ010000015.1 GCA_030624325.1 Nitrososphaerota archaeon | reverse complement strand
TTGGCTCTGATCTAAAACGAGGTATGTTAAAGATAATTTGGCTTGAGCCACAATCAGGCAAAGCGTGAAGGGTTTGACACAATTGCAGTGAAAGGGATTAGTGGGAACGCTATTTTTGTCCATAGAATTACCACGCCACCAAAACTCTCAATCCCGGCCAAAACCCAATCCCCACTTTTTACCATTCTACAAAATGAGCTTTGCAGCAATGTTTTCTTTTGGATCAATTAATTGATAATTTACCTTGAGTTTTCTCTGATTGATTAGTTCATTGAGAAACCAAGTTCTTTTGTGAATAAACAGGTCAGAATTTTCGGTTCCTTGACGCAGATGGTCATACATTTCTTTTGAATCAAGCATGATGTTTACAGTGTCTTCATTTTTTATTATGAAACGCCCAATACTCCAAAATATTCCTACATGTACTGCGATGTATTTTGATTGAGTTGGGGTCACCTTATCGAGATAAACGTCTGGCTGGTCTCTAAGCTCCTCATCAACAAAGTCCCCAGTCTTTATTATCCACGAAATTTTCTTTTCATTGCCATCTGCATATAGGATGTGTTCCAAGAGTCAAGCAAAAAGGCGTCAATTGTCTATATAATTTGAATACTCGACTTATGATCTTATTTTGATAGCCTCAATCGATGCAAGAGTCTCACTCTTTTTTCACAAAGATGGTAGATGAGCTAGTCGAGTTCAGTGAATACGACGCAGAGCTTGCCGATGGAATAAAGTGGCTAGATGGCCAAGCACAAAAAAAAGGAATCTCATTTTATGATATGGTATTTGATGTTCTCTACAAACATGATATTAATTCAAAAGCAAAGGCTTGGCTAAATTCTAGAAATTAAGTAGTTTCAGGTCGTAAATCCAGTGGTTTGTATTCACAACCCTGTGGTCCACAATATTTTCCAACGTATACTGCTTTTGGTCTATACAGCGCAGGCTTTGGTGCAGCTTCGGCAAACTTTTCTTCAATAATGTGGGCTGTCCATCCAGCTACTCGAGAAACTGCAAAGATTGGAGTGTTAAGATCCATTGGAATCTTTAGCATATAGTATACTGATGCACTGTACAAGTCAACGTTTGGATAAATGTCAGCTCCTTTCCGTTTTTTCATCTCATCAATGGTAACTTTTTCAACTTTTTGAGTAATATCAAACCAGGGCTCCCCAGTTTTTTTTGCTAGTTTTTTTGAAAGCTCCTTTAGAACCTGTGCTCTTGGGTCATACGTTTTGTATACTGCATGACCCATTCCCATAATTCTTTCACCAGAATCCATTTTTTCTTTAATCCAGGATTCTACTCTGTCTACTGTTTTGATATCCAGAAGCATTCTCATTACCTCATAGTTTGCACCCCCATGTAGCTCACCACTTAGTGCACCAATTGCTGCACTGGCTGCTGAGAACATATGAGCACGGGTAGATGCAACTTGTCTTGCAGCAAATGTTGATGCATTAAAGGTGTGATCTGCGTGTAATATCAAACAAATATCAAAAATTTTTTCATTATCAGAATCTGGTTTTTCCCCTGTTAACATGTACAAAAAATTTGCAGCATGTCCAAGCTTTGGGTCAGGATCAACTATTGGCAGATTGTTTCGTATTCTTTGCCAACTTGCAACAATGGTTGGAATCTTGGCAATCAGATTAAATGCCCGTTCATAGCTTGCCTCTTTAGTTGCAAACTCTTCATCATAGTAACCAGCAAGTGCAGCAACAAATGCTTGAAGCATATCCATTGGGTCTGCATCCTTTCTCCAGTTTCCCATATTGATTTGCATTTGCTTGACAATTGGTCGAGCAGAAATCAATTTTTGTTTAAAATCTTCATATTGGGATTTTGAGGGTAGCTCATCATGAAGTAATAGATAGCATGTTTCTTCAAAAGTCGATTTTTTTGTAAGATCCAAAATATCATACCCACGATAAATTAGCTTTCCACGTTCCCCATCGATGTTAGATATTCTAGTATCAGCTACTGGAATTCCTCTAAGACCAATATTTTTTGTATCCATACCATAAATTCCAAAAAAATTACTTTTAACTCTTGTTCAAAATTATTTGAAAACCCATAACTGAGTTTTTTCAGTTTAGTAAATTGTCTAATCTAACAAAGCCTGGGTCTATAGAGATATTATTAATCTAAAACTAATGTCTGATGTAGAACGGGATTTCATAAAATCACTAGATAAGAAAATCCTTAATGCATCACAAGAGGATCTAAAAAAACTCCAGGAATTGGATGTTAAAACTCAATTGCAAGAGCTGACATTTTATGATGCCTATGTGAAATCAAATCCAGCAGGCAAAAGACAACCTCAAAAAACAAAGACACAAGTTTTTCGAAAAAGTAAACATCGCTGAACTTTTTTGGTTTAAATGAGGGCCCATTCAATGTTTGCTCCGTATGACTGCAAAAAAAACCAAAGCAAAACCAAAGAAAACCAAGGTAATTTGTTTATCCCATAAAGAAGATGCTGATGGAATAAGCTCTGCTGCACTAATCAAAGAAGCCTTTGGGGGTGATACCCTTCTAGAAGACTATCCAGGATTGATGGATTCCCTCAACAAAATCAAGAATGATGAAAAATTAAAATCACTTTTTATTTGTGATCTTGGTCTTAGCAAAAAAAATCAAGATGAATTTGTTGAAATTATTTCAGAGCTAAGAAAAAACAAGGTATCAGTTACTTATATTGATCATCATGATATTGATAAAAAAATATTAAAAAAATTACAAGCACTCAAAGTCAAACTGCTTCATGATATTACTGAATGTACTTCTGTTCTAGTCTATGACAATTTCAAATCAAAATTATCAGAGCACGCAAGCTTCATTGCTGCATGTGCTGCGATTACTGACTATATGGAAGACAGACCTAAAGGCGCAAAGCTTTTGCAAATTTACGATAGGCAATTTGCTCTAGTCAATGCAACTGTTCTAACATTTAACATAGTTGGACATCAAAAGGATCCTGACTATCTTCTATATCTTGTAGATGAGCTATCAGAGTCTAAATTTCCACATGAGATTCCAAACACATTTGAATTTGCACAAATCCAAGTAACAAAACTGGCTTCTATGATTGGAAAGGTAAAGAAATCCATGAAATTAATGAAGAATCTTGCATACTCTGAAATTTTAGATTCAGGGGCAAGCGGGGCAGTAAACTTTGTCCTAGGTTTTTCTGGAAAAGACGTTGGTGTTGCATATAAAGAGCGAGTAGGACACGGTATTTACGCAGTATCCATTCGTGGTTCTAGAACATGCAAGACTCATCTTGGGAGATTAGTAAATTCGCTTGCAACTAGCTTTGGAGGCTCTGGTGGAGGACATGACAAAGCCTGCGGAGCCGTTATTCCAAAGCCAAAGATAAAACAATTTCTAAAGGAATTCGATTCAAAACTAAACTAGTAGATATGGCTGGGATTGGAATCATTGTAATTATATTTGGAGCAATTGTCGGCTCGATGGTATTTGCATCTTACATGTATTTGGAATACCAACCAAATTTTATTCTGGTCGAATCAGGACAACCTGTCCAAGTTGGACCTGTAATGTACACCATAGAGCCACTTGGCATACATGATGGTGATTCTGATACAAAACCTGAAGGAAAATTTTTTCAAATTCAAATATACGCTGAGAACCTTGATTCAAAAGAAACTCGAATGGGTGGAGGACAATTTTATCTCTTAGACGAAAGTGATAAAAAATTCCAAGCAGTATACGGAAACTTTACTGATATGGATCTTTTTGCTGACAAATTACAACCAAACATTCCCGCAACTTGGGTGACACAATTTGATATCCCATATGATGAGGAAATGACTTACAGAATAGGAATTTTACCAACAAAAGTTCAAGCTTCTCGAGACATTGGAATAATTTGCGTTCAAAACTGTTAGACTTTGTCTTTTGACTCTTCGTAACTCTTGCTCGTAGCCACATTATGCAATTTCAACTATCAAATCTAGTTCCACGGTAGAATCAAGCGGCAAACTATTGACCCCAACTGCTATTCTAGAATGTTTTCCTATATCGCCAAATACTTCGTACAAAAAATCAGACGCTGCATTGATAACTTTTGGATGCTCAGAAAAATCTGGGTCAGAATTTACAAAACCAGACACTCTAATTATTTTTTGAATTTTATCAAGATTACCAAGTTCTGACTTTAGCTGAGCTAAGGCGTTAATTATGCACAATTTTGCTGCCTTTTGGGCATCTTCAATTGACTGTGTAGTTGGAACCTTTCCTCTAAATACGACTTTTCCATCCTTAATTGGAATCTGACCTGAAACAAAAGCCCAAGATTTTGATACTACAACAGGAACGTACGAACCAGCAGGTTTTGGAGGAGTTGGCAATGAAATATTTAATGATTCGAGTTTTTCTTCAATCATGAGATTGATATTTTTTAATAACCCGTTTTTAATTTTTGTTTATTTTGAATTAATTTTGATATGAACTCGTTCGCCTTTATGAGAGTTTGTTTGTAAAACAAGCCTTGTTTTGTATCCCTGTCTATGCAAAAACCCATCCAGAATTGAAACCCAAGGAAGCGAATGTCCACTATTTAGCTTTGATTCTATCGTAATGTTTTTGCGATTTGCATCAAAATTTGCATGGCCAGAACATGTTGCCTGCAAACTTGAATCTATTAATTCAATCATGTCTGTCAATGTTTTAGATTTTAGACTAATTCCATTTTTTTCCAACAACTTTAGTAAATCTATTTCAGTATTTTTTGAAATAAATGCTGTTCCTAAAACATACCCCAATCCATTTTGATTAATAACATTAATTATTCTGCAAACTTCTTGTGCTTCTGATTTTGTCATATCTGCAAGACTATCAGTTTTTAATGCATTTTTCCATAGATGGTTAAACACTTCACTCTGGTTTCCTGCTAAAACGTCAGTTGATGAAAATATTGCTCCTTTTCCATTTTGATTATCAATGATCAATAACTCGGTCTGATCAAAAATAAAACAATTTTGAAAAATATCTGACATTCTCAGCTTTACACCATCAGGGATTTTTCGAAATTCTTCACTTCCTATCAAAGCAGATGGCAAGATTATTTTTATATCCAAGTCTCGTCGAAGGATTCCCAGAAGTTGTTCTTTACATTCTGCAAGGAGGTTTAATCCCCATTGATCAACCATTATCTGAATTGATGATTTTGAGCCTTCAATCATTAATCTAAGCTGATCCAAAACATTGTTTGCATTAAGATGAAAGTACCTTTTCTCTTCAGCACCTCTTGTCTTTTTACTCTCTTCACTAACGTGTTTTAAGTTAGATACTAGAGTATTCATTGCATTTACTTTGTTGATTTGCTCATGAATAATTTCATCAAAGGCATCTTCAGGAGCAATAGGAGTACACATTATTGGTTTAGTTTTTGAAATTATTGCAAGTTTCTTTTTTTCTAGTTTTAACAAAATAGGATAAACTTTGGTTCTTGGCAATTCAGCATAATAAGAAACCTCGCTTGCAGAAATGGTTCCTTTTGAAATCAGAGCAACATATGCCCGAGCTTCATATTTACTTAATCCAAATTCCTCAAGACTAACAGTAGCATTATGTTCTTTGACCATATTTTTAATGACTCATGATTAGGTAAGATCAAAAGCCAAATTCCTTTACACAAATGCTCAAAAAAAAGTGCAAAATGTAACTCCAGCGTTAAGTAACTGTGGTTAAAAAGTACCCTGTTACAAGGGGCTGATATACCAAAATAGTGAGTTTTGAGAGAAGGATGACTATCAAGTTCGAAAAAATTACCTACCTCCATAGGAATATCTACCACAGAATCTGAATTTTTGAAAAAACAAGGAACTTGATGGCATCCTGTTTTTTCTACTAGGTTCCAAAAGCGGAAGTGTTTGAATGAATCAAAATTGATGACCGACTCTAAAATAACAACATGGTTACTAATCAAATGCATAATGAAATTGTTGCAAGTTTATGGACCTTAAAAAACAGAGAAATCTTATAAAAGATTTTAAAAAGATTGAAAAATTCTCATCTCTTGTAGAAAAAAGGTTGTTGACTTTTGACAAGGACAAACAACGAATAGAAAAACTCTCCTTTGAAGAATTACAAGATTTAAACGAGCTTTTACGTCTAGCAGACTACATTTTAACAAAACACGAAGACAAAAAGGAGGTTTATGCCTTGCTAAAAGATTTTGTTGCTATGATTAATAATTCTTCAAATTCGATGGATTTACTAAATGATAAAATCACTGAGCTAGTGGTCTCCGCAGAGGCAGCCATCTCCCGCATCAAAAATCTGCAAACTGACGTATCAGAAAACTATTCCTTCAAAGGTACTAAAGAATCAGAAATCAAAGCCAGTTTCTAAACCTAGGAAGAACCTAGTAAAATTATTTTACAAAATCAGTCATACCAATTTACACTAGTGAATACCTTTGAAAATCTAGAGTTCAAATCGGTTAGAAATTTGAGTTTAGCACCACAGGAATTGGAGAATAGCGCAAGCAGATATGCTTCTGAGGCAATAAAATGCGATTCTCAGGGAGCAAGAGGAATGGCTATAGCAAATTATCAAAAAGCCATAGATTCACTCGTTAAATTAATGAATCTTTATCCAAACAATAAACTAAACAAAATCTATACAGAAAGAACGGCTTCTTATCAAAAAAGAATAAAGGCACTTCAAATGACGCGGGGTTCAGATTTGGAACCAGTAGTTGACCCACAAGCATCTCCTTCAGAACAAAGGACCTCTATTGATAGAAAGAAACAAGATGATTTTGAAGATCTTATTTTGAAAGAAAAACCAAACCTTAGCTGGAAGGAGGTAATTGGTTTAGATGACGCAAAGAGTGCCTTGAGAGAATCTATTGTATATCCTACCAAAAGAGCTGATTTATTTCCACTAGGCTGGCCTCGAGGACTGCTTTTTTATGGTCCACCAGGGTGTGGTAAAACAATTCTTGCAGCAGCTACTGCAAGTGAAATAGACGGTTA
>JAUXKJ010000070.1 GCA_030624325.1 Nitrososphaerota archaeon | reverse complement strand
ATCATCTGGACAAATTCTACACAATTATTAAATATTAAATTTCAGCTCGTAATATTGCGATGGGCCTAAGAATTGAAATTTTTCTGTATTCAATTCTGGCCATGTCTTTTTTCACCATGCCAGCATTTGCAGAAGAAAATTTCGTAGAACCTACAGTTCATGTTGAGACTGATAAACTAGAATATGAAATCGGAGAAATAGTAACCATCTCAGGATTGGTAGAAGCAAAAAAAATGCCTGTTGTAGCTATGAGAATCTATGATCCAGATGGGAGTATTGTGTCTGCTAATCAAATCGAGTTAGAAGAAGATAGTACTTTTTCAAAAATAATTTCATTGGATTCAGTACTATATGACAAAAAAGGAACATATTCTGTGACTATAGATTATGGAAAAATTAAAACTGAAACCTATTTTGATTTGGGTACTCCGGAAATAGAAGATGCTAATGAAATTATTGAAGAGGAAAATTTTGATTTTCCTGAAATTATAGTAATTACTGACAAAGAAATTTACCAAGATGGTGATACTCTAACTATTGTAGGATTAGTATCTGAATTAAAAGAATCATCAGCTTTAATTGGAATTTATGATCCATTTGGTTTTCCTGCAGGATTTTATTTTGGTGAAATTGATTCTAATCTAGAATTTTCAGTTAATTTTCCAGTAAAAGCAGGTGTTAATTTTAAAACTGAAGGAGAATATTCTGTTGTTGCACGATATGGAGATTCTGAAGATAGTGTTGCATTCCAATATTTTGAAATTCTAGAAGAAAATGAAAGTAATCAAATCCAAAATGAAAATGATGTAGTTCCTGATGACATAATTCAAAATGATGATAAAACAAATTCTAAAAAGAAAGAGACCACAACAAATACTGAAAAAATAATTAAAGAAAAAAATGTAGTAAGGAAAGAAACTAAAAAAGAGATTGATAACTCTATAACCCCTCCAAAAAAATCAACTAATCTTTCAGTTGAAGACGTTGAACTTGGAAAAATTCTAAATCAAATTAACTTGGGATGTGATAAAAGTAAATATTCGGACATTGTTTCATATTATGATAGTATGGGTCCAGCCCTACTCCGTCTTTGTAAATATGAACAAGCAATTTCTTTTTATGACCAAACTATAAATGAAAATCCAAAAAATGTTGAAGCACTAAACAACAAAGGTTCAGCTCTTACTAAGATGGGACATTATGAAGAAGCTATTAGTTTTTTTGACACTGTAATTGATATTGATTCTAAAAACTTTCAAGCGTTAAACAATAAAGCAAATGCGTTGGCCTATTTAGAAAATTATGGAACATCTATTACCATATATGAAAAGGCTTTACTTTTAGATCCTAACAATCTCATAGTCCAAAAAAATCTTGAACTAACAATTGAAAAACTTTCTTCTCTACCTCCGCCACCAGATGAAATTCAGAAATCACCTTCAATTATGGAAAAAACTGAGAAAAAATCATTAGTTCTTGATAGCAATAAACCAGAACCAAATTTATTTGATCAAATTAGTAATGCTTTGACATCATTTTTTGGATTTTTATCTTAACATTATTTTTGAAAATAAAATGAATACACGTTGAATTAATGAGAAGCTCGCAGTTTAGAGCTTCAATAAACCTATAAAGCCCTCGATAAGAATTCATATTCAAAAAGTGGTAAAATGAAGTTGTTAGAAAAAGCTCTAAAAGATGCGATGAAAGAAAAAAAACGCTCGCTAGGAACAAAACAAGTGTTAAACTCTATTAAAAGTTCCAAATTGATTGTTATGTCTCAGTCTGTTCCAAAAAATACTGCTAAAACCATTCAAGAAGAGGCAAAAAAACAAAAGGTTTCTACCGTACAATTTGAAGGTACTTCAGTTGCCTTGGGTAGATTATGTGGATTACAATTTCGAGTATCTACCATTTCACTTACCTCAGTAAGTGACGCAAACATCAAATCAATTCTCAAAGAATCTGAAACTAAATGAGAGCAACAAAAACTTTACCAACAACTAATTTCTATGTAAGTTTAAATGAGACTCGTAGGGTTTCGTGTTAAATAGGAATCTTCATGACACAATCAATCAAACTAACAACTGATCAGATGCGTTTAATGTCATTGTTCCAAAACGTAACTGGTGCAACTGCAAGGGATTGTGTTGAAGATGAAAAACAAGATAGAGTCATTTTTGTTGTTAATGCAGGAAAGATGGGTCTTGCAATTGGGAAGGGTGGCTCACATATCAAAAACCTACAGAATATTATAAAACGAAATATTGAACTGGTTGAATATTCAGAGGATCCAACTGTTTTTTTGAAAAATATGTTAAATGCAAAATTAGTTTCTGAAGTTAAAATGAATAAAAGAGCAGATGGTACGATGCAAGCTATAGTTATTGTTGATCCTAAAAAGAAAGGAATTGTAGTTGGAAGAGAAGGGCGTAATGCAGAAAAAGCAAGACTACTTGCAAAACGATATTTTGAAATTACCAGTGTACTGATTAACAGTCCAGAACAAAAAATGGAGCTTTAGATTATGGCAAAATCCCCCCTTGGTCTGTTTGCTGGAAGAGTTCTTAAAGCAAAAAAGAAAAGACAACGTTGGTCTATTGCAACTTACAAGAGAAGAAGACTAGGTTTAGATAAAAAATCAAATCCTTTTGGGGGATCTCCTCAGGCTCGAGGAATTGTTTTAGAAAAAGTAGGTATAGAGGCAAAGCAGCCAAACTCTGCAGTTCGTAAATGTGTGCGAGTTCAATTAATTAAAAATGGTAAATCTGTCACTGCGTTCTTACCAAGAGACGGAGCAATGAATTTCATTGACGAACACGATGAGGTGCATCTTGAAGGAATGGGTGCAACACAAGGTGGTGCAATGGGCGACATTCCTGGTGTTCGATTTAAGGTATTCAAAGTAAATGACACTTCATTGCGTGAACTAGTTTTAGGCAAGAAAGAAAAACCAAGGAGATGATATTAGATGGGCGAAACACCTAACTTGTTATTATTTAGAAAATGGGATTTATCAGACATTGAAATAAAAGATAGAGGCCTAACCCACGCAATCTCACTAAAAAAAATTATAATGCCATTAGATTTTGGGCGTTCAGCTCTTAAACGATTCAACAAGGCCGAAGTAAACATTGTCGAACGACTGGTAAACAAGCTAATGCATTTTGGAAAAAAATATGCAAAAAATACAGGAAGAATGGGAGGAAAAAAGGTTCAAAGTATTAACACAGTAAAAACTGCTTTTGAAATAATTCATCTAAAAACTGGTAAGAATCCTGTAGAGATTTTAGTTAGAGCAGTTGAAAATTCAGCACCAAATGAAGATACAACAAGAATTGTGTACGGGGGAACAGTTTATCATGTATCAGTAGATGTTGCACCAATTAGGCGTGTTGACCTTGCATTACGATTCATTGCAGATTGTGTAAAAGAATCTACTTTTTCTAATCCAAAACCAATCGAGGAGCATTTATCT
>JAUXKJ010000042.1 GCA_030624325.1 Nitrososphaerota archaeon | reverse complement strand
TCGCCAAAATTTGAATTCCCATTCAAGAATGATAGAAAAAAAACTATACTAATAAGAGTTTAAGATGATCAAGCTGCATATTTAACAAAGAATAAGCATAGATCAATTGAAATTATAAAAAAAATAATTAAAGAATTTAGAGACCAAAATGTTATTGTTCATGGAAGATATGCATCACAAATAAATTTTCTAAAAAAATCCTTTGGTAAGAAAGCAATAATTCTATCAGGAAATATTGATGGAAAGGCTTTTCTTGAAAACACAGATGTATTTGTTGGATCAGGTGGAACCATGACAGCCGAATCGGCATTATTAGGAGTACCAACAATATCGTTTTATGCAGTACCCAATTTCATAGAAAACTATCTTATTAAAAAGAAATTAGTTAAGCGAGAAACAGAACCAAAAAAGATAGTATTAGCAATAAAACGCTCAATGAAAACATCAAAAATAGAAAACAGAAGAAAGGCTAAGAAGATTCTTGCATCCATGGAAGATCCATTTCCCAAACTAGAAAGGACGATTAAATCTTTAATTTAAGCCTAATTCAACTCATGATTGTAAAATTTTGAAAGTTTTTTCAAATTACAAAAATAGAAAATAACATTAAGGGAGTGAAAACTTGTTTCGTGGTCCGGCAGCCCGGTAGAGGATTTAATCCGCCGATTGTAGAGGTCAAGCATAGGGGCCTTTGAAGCCCTTGACCCCAGTTCGAATCTGGGCCGGGCTATTAAATTTGTATAAAGTTTTCAAAATTCTGATTTGCTAAAAATCTAATTTTGTAAGCAATTTTGTAGCAACTGCAAATAATGTTGACGCTAAAATGATTAAGATCACCATTTCTATTACAACAAAATTTGAAAAAGTTCCAAATATTCCTGCTCGAATAACATCAACCAAATAAGTCAATGGATTAAGGTAAAAAGCAGTAGCAAGTGGTTCTGGTGCTCCAGATGCAGGATAAAATGCACTGCTTACAAATGCAAAAAACAAAAACACGGTATTGATTATGACATTAAATCCTTCACTAGATCTTAGTCTTGTAGAAATTATTGATGCAATAGATCCAAACAAAAGTGAACCAACTATTGAAGCAAAAATGATTATTGGAATTGTTAATACATTAAATTCAGCTGATTCAAAGAAAACAGGCAATGCAACAAAAGCAATAAGAGTAGCACTAACCAAACCTACAATTCCTATTGTACAAACATTGCTTAAGATGTAATTAGTTCTAGTAAACGGACCAGACAAAATTTGTTCAAACATTCCATGTCGTCGATCATTCCAAATAATAATTCCAGAAATTAGAGTGCTATTCATAATGTTGAATCCAATCATTCCAGTAGCTAAGAAGGTTGGATAGTTGAGTTCCTTATTTTCAAAAGGTACCACATCAATTAATGATGTATATGCAAATCCAGCAACAAAAATGTAAATTAATGGAAAAATAACCTGCCAAATCAAAAATCCTGGATTAATTGAAATTGTTAGATTCCTGTTTACTAGCCTAATTATTGGGTGCATCAGAATCTTCCACTACTTTAAGAAATATTTCCTCGAGATTGGTTGGCATTGCCGTTAAATCCTCAATAGATATTCCATTTTCATTCAAAATTTGCAAGATTTTCAATAAAACAATCTCAGATTCATCAGAGTGAATAGTGATATTTGTCCCAGTGTTAAAATCAATTTTACAATCTTTTACGTCTTTTAAAAGATTATGAATTTTTTCTTGTACTTGAGAAAGATGAATTTTTATTATTTTTTCACTACCAAACCTATTTTTTAATTCCTGAGGAGTATCAACAGCAATTATTTTTCCTCTATTCATTATAGCAATCTCATCACAAATGTATTCTGCTTCTGTTAAAACGTGAGTAGTAAAAAATATTGTGAGACCAGTTTTAATTTTATTTTTTAAAAAATCAAGTAGTTTTCTTCTTGCTGTAGGATCTAGGCCAACTGTTGGTTCATCTAAAAAAAGTAATTCCATATCGTGCATAAATTCGCGTGCTACCTGAACTCTCCTTCTTTGGCCTAGAGACAAATCTTCATTTCGTTTTTTTCGAAATTCTTGTAAATCAAAAGCAGTAATTAGCTCTTCAACTCTATCACTTCTTTTTTTATGATTTACGTTCCACATCATTCCATATTTTTCAAGAGATTTTTCTACAGAAAGTGTGGGTTCATAACTAGGTTGTTGTAACACAACTCCAATTTTGTTTCTTATCTCTAATGGATTCTTTATTGCATCTATTCCTAAAATATTTAACTTTCCACTAGAAGGAGGGATAAGTGTTGTTAAGAGTTTAATGGTTGTTGATTTGCCAGCTCCATTTGGACCTAAAAAACCAAAGACTTGACCGGATTTTACAGAGAGATCGATACCATCAACAGCTTTTACAGATCCATATGTTTTGTAAAGTGATTTTGCCACTATGCAAGACATGATCTCAGCTCCAAATTACCCACTAATTTAGGTAATGAAATTTTTATTAAGACATGTTTGTAACAGAAACTGATTTGTCAGAATTTGAGACATTAATGAATAAACTTCTAGAACAGAAACCAGAACTTTCAAAAACAAATATTGAAGAAAGAATTAAACAAAAAAAAGAAAAAATTGGAGCCGGATATCTTACTGATCAAGGGGCATTATTTCTAATTGCCTCTGATCTAGGAGTATCTCTGACTGAACCCCTCAAAGTAGAAATGGGATTAAAAGACCTCTATGTAGGTGCTAAAGAAATATCCCTTGAATCAAGGGTTTTGAACATATCTCCTGCAAAGCAATATTCACGAAAAGATGGTTCTCCTTTCTTTCTTAGGACTATGACTGTGTATGATCAAGACTCAACTGCTAGTGTAAAACTTTGGGATGATAAGGCAAACCTTCCAGGAATTGAGGACTTGAAACCTGGGGATTTAATCAAAATAATTAAGGCATATGTAAAATCCGACCTCAATGGTGCACCAACCATTAATGTTGGTTCAGGGTCTTCTATTGAAACAACTAATGAAAAAAGCGATATCCCATCAATAGATTCTATCGTAAAAGATGTTAGTTCTGTAAAAGAAAATGAGAATAATTTGGTTATTTCTGGCACATTAGATGGTGTCATAAACACTATGGAATTCACAAACTCGCGTGGCCAACCAGGAAAGGCCCTCAGATTGAGGTTAAAGGGAAATGATGGAAATTCTATTAGAGTTGTTTTATGGGGAAAAGATGATTCTGCTCTTCCAAAAATGGTTTTGTCTGGCGCAAAAACTCTACTTTATGGAGTTAGAACAAAAACTGGTAATCAGGGTAATGAAATTCATGGTAATGATGCTACACTAGTAAAAATTGAGGGTAAAAAAGAAACAGAACCGTTTGTCCTAAGAATAATATCAATATCAAAAGATGAAAGTGGCAAAACAATAGCAATCGGTATTGATTCTAAAAAAAGTATCTTTAATGTCGTAAACAATTTGGATAGTCTTACTTCATTTCAAAATGGAGATGTAATCGAATGTATGCCATCAAAAGCATATGGAAATTCTTTAACAATAGATAAGGATTCGTTTGTAAGAAAAATTGAAGATGATGGAAGTGTTCCGTCAATATCAGATCTACGAACAAAAATATCTGATGTTAAAGTTGGTAATGATTATTGTATTGAAGCAATAATTTTGAAAATACCTGGAAGACGTGAAGTACAAACAAAAACTGGAGAATCAATTTCATTATCTGAAATGTTTGTAGAAGATGATACTGGTCAAATATGGTTAAAAGGTTGGCGAAACCAGGCAAGACTACTAGACAAGTTTTCCATTGGTGAAATTATATCAGTAACTGGTGTTACTGCAAGATCTGGTCTTGAAGATAGAGTTGAATTATTTTTAACTCCATTTTCAACAATAAACAAGAAAAACTAAGAATCCCAAAATCCTCTGGTCATGATATATTGTCTTTCTGCTTCGTAAATTTGTTTATAGAGAGTCTCATCGTCTACCATGTTTCTAAGTACACGTGCTGCAGTATCTGCACCAATTCCATATCCAGATAAAACAATTAATGCAGTTTTTCCAAAATTTTCCAATAAAGATGATACTTTCCAGGCCCTCTGAAAAAGATGGTTTTCCTCTTTTGAGATTTTTTGTCCTTTATGCTTTTTTTGAATAATTTTTTGTAAATCATAATCTGAATAATAGGTGGAGGTAATTTGTCTACCTTTACAATAAGGACATGTAAGAGATTTTTTTACATCCTTTGTTAGCATTACTCGTTCCCATTTTCCACATCTTACGCATACTAGTCGATGTTTTGTTTTTAATAGCCTTTTTTTAACTAAATCTAATAATCCTTTATCAATATTAGATGGGGATGAATAATATTTTGTAGTGTGATCTAAAATGGGTTCTGCTAGCTTTGAAAAGCTATCAACTTCAAACCATTCTAGTTGAATAATATTTTCTTTAATTTTGGTTAAAATAACTTCAGTGTTTTTTATATCATATTTGTCATGGAAGAGTTCACGTAAAGCTTCCTTTACAAGTGGAGTTTTAGAATATCTTTCATAAATAAATCGAGCAGATTTTCTTTCATAAATTGCTCCTCTTCCAACGACACCAAATTTTTTTGCTACACACCATGTTTTCCAATTTACATTATGAGTTCCTGTAAGAGATGCGGTTACGATAGTGTGTAGATCATATTGATCTTTTAACACATCAGTTATTTGTTTTTCAGATATTCTTGCCTTTGAAGATAATACCATCCTATAAGCATCAGATCTTGATTCAACCATAAATCCTAATTTTGCAGAAAGCATTGAAGAAAGTAGCATTGATAGTGTTGCATTAATTTTAGTTCCAAAACATGCATGTAAAACAACTATTCCTTGACTTTTCGATGATTCAACTAGAATTATTTTTTCATTAGGAATAGAACTAAGATTTAGTTTTGTAATGACGTTATTCATCATAGATAAAGAACCTTGTTTTACTTTGGTCCTAAACAAACCAACTTTTCGTGCTGTTTTAGAATCTATAGGAATGTTTTCTCCTTCCCAATAAGGTACCGTTTGTCCTCCTGAACGAAAAGGTTCAACATTTACTTTTAAT
>JAUXKJ010000080.1 GCA_030624325.1 Nitrososphaerota archaeon | reverse complement strand
TATCGATAAAAGCAGTGTAGCTATTGAAGGAATTAAAAAAGAAAAACTCAAAGGTGAAAAAATCGATGTTTACATTCCCTCTTCAAATATTTTGGTTACATCACTTAACACTGATGATCATTGGCGTAAAAGTAAATTAGAAGGCAAAAAACCTAAATCCACTCCAAAAGTACCCAAACAAGAAAAACCAAAAGAAGCTAAACCCGAAAAACCAAAAGAATCTAAACCAGAAAAACCAAAAGAAGCTAAACCAGAAAAACCAAAAGAATCTAAACCCGCAAAGAAAACAACAAAGGAGGAGAAAAAGTAGAATTGGTTAGTATTGCTGGAAGTAAGAAACTAAAACGTCAAATGGCACCTACTTTTTGGGGCATTACACGAAAAAACAAAAGGTTTGTAGTAACAGTAAAGCCTGGTCCTCACCCTAAAAAACAATCTATTCCAAGTGCTGTGTTTTTACGTGACACATTAAAACTAGTTTCCACACTTCGTGAAGCAAAATCTACAATTTATGACGGTAATGTGACTGTTGACGGAGTTACAAGAAAATCTCTTCATCATGGTATGGGCTTGATGGATGTTGTAGAATTAAAAGGAATATCTGATATTTATCGCTTGGTTCCTAAAGGTGGTCACGTTTTAGAACCTCTCAAAATCGATAAATCTGAAAAATCACAAAAACTAGTCAAGGTCACTAGTAAAACAACAATCAAAGGTGGTAAAACCCAAATCGGTTTTCATGATGGGCGTTCAGTAATTTCTGAAACCAAAGTAAATGTTGGTGATTCATGTTTGATGCAAGTGCCAGAACAAAAAATTCTTGATATTATTAAATTGGATAAAGGCACTCAAGTAATTATAACAAAAGGAGTTAATGCAGGACAATTAGGTACCGTTGATGAAATAAAAGAAGGCACCTACATTTTGCCAAAACGAGTTTTAGTTTCTTTAGCTGAGCGAAAAATCGAGATACCAACAGATCTTATTTTGGCAGTGGGAAAAGAAAAACCTGTTATTCAGATTAGGTGATAAAATGTCTCAGCAATCTCAAACAATTATGAAACAAATCCGACTGGAAAAAGTTGTATTAAACATGGGTGTCGGCAAGTCAGGAGATGCAATAGAAATTGCAAAAACTGCTTTGAATCAAATTTCTGGAAAAAAATCATGCGCTAGAAATGCAAAAGCTACTCAAAGAGATTGGGGAGTTCGTAAAGGGGAACCAATAGGTGTTGCAGTAACTACACGTGGAAAAGATGCCATTCCATTACTAAAACGACTTTTAGAAGCAAAAGGAAACCAAATCAAAAATTCCTCTTTTGACAACTTTGGAAATTTTTCATTTGGAATTTTAGAACATATTGATATCCCAGGAATAAAATATGAACCAAAAATTGGAATCTTAGGTTTAGATGTTGCAGTTTCTCTTGTAAGGCCAGGATTTAACATTCGAGTTCGAAGTAAACACAAGGCTAAGATTGGCCAACATCATAGAATTACTACAATAGACGCAAAAGATTTTCTAACTAAGGAATTTGGAGTGACACTCATCTAATGGCAAAAAACAGATCATACGAATTTACAGGAAGGAAAAAACACACGTTTGGTCGAGGTTCTCGTTGGTGTAAGCGTTGTGGCGATTATACAGCCGTTATTCAAAAATACCATCTCTATCTTTGCAGACGATGTTTTCGGGAAGTAGCTGTCTCGTTGGGATTTAGGAAATATATGTGAAAAAAGTATGCCTGCAACTAATGTTTTAGCAAATTTGTTTGTAACCCTCTACAATACTGAGGCAAGAAGAAAAAGTGAATGTATTGTTCTTCCTGCTTCTAAATTAGGAATTGAGGTTCTAAAAACTTTGGAAAAGGAAGGCTACATTAAAAAATTCGAGTACGTTGATGACAAAAGAGGTGGGAAATTCAAAATACAACTATTTGCAAAAATTACTAAATGTGGTGCAATTAATCCTAGATTCAAAGTAAAAAAAACTGAATTTTCAGAATGGGAACAACATTACTTGCCCTCTTACACACGAGGAATGCTTTTAGTAACAACTACTCAAGGAGTCATGTCTCATCATGATGCTGCTAACAAAGGAATTGGAGGATTCTTAATAGGATATGTCTACTAAAGCAGTTGAAAAATTTGAAGCCACTGTAGAGATTCCAGATAAAGTTACTGTAACTTTGAAAAAAAGTATTCTTGGAGTAGAGGGTCCACTTGGAAAAAAATTCCAAAGTTTTAAGAAAATACCCGTAAACTTGGAAGTAAGTGATGGCAAAGTATCACTCAAAGCAATTGGAACAAGAAAAAAATACTATGCGATTCTAAATACTGCCAAATCACTAATTACAAATCTTTGTGAAGGCGTTCTTGAGGGATACACAATAAAATTGAAAATCGTTTACGCACACTTTCCTATAACTGTCAAGACAAAAGACGATAAAATTTTAATCCAAAATTTTCAAGGTGAGCGCTCTTCTCGTATTACCAGAATTCATGGTACGACCAAAGTAGTCACTAAAGGTGATGAAATAATTCTAACCGGACCAGTACTAACAGATGTTTCACAAACAGCTGCAGAAATAGAACTCAAAACCAGAGTTAAAAATAAGGATCATAGGGTTTTTCTAGATGGTTTATACATTTTCTCAAAATCCAAGGGTATTGAAAAATAACTAAACATACCTGATGGGGAAATATACACAAATGACCCTAGATACAGAATTTAAGAAACAAACTAACAAACTAATTCGTGAAACATTGGACCTGTACAAAAATGCTGGTGTATCTCCTAGAATTAGCGAGGTCTGGCATTCCCAAAACACCGGTGATTTTCTTTGTGGATTCTTTGTTGGAGAAATGGTAGGCTCTGCTTTGAGTGCATTTCAGGTATTTCATAAAAGAGAACCTACTGCAGAAGAACATATGGAAATAGTAGATATTGTTGAAAACTATTCTAAAGAAATAAGGGAATTTTTTTCTAAATTCAATTAATGTCTCTAAAAGGTTTTTGAACCCTGTTCGTAAGGATTAAATCGCTTTTGGCTAGGTACAATCCTGTTGCCGCCCTAGCTCAGCGTGGTAGAGCGTCGGACTGTTAATCCGTTGGTCGTCAGTCCAAGTCTGACGGGCGGCGCTTTCTATATTTCTAAACTCGAATTTTGAAACATATGTTTTTGATATGTGTGAGACTTTAGGTATTGGAAATATACTATTCTTAATTCGAATTTTGAAATATTGCATGAT
>JAUXKJ010000083.1 GCA_030624325.1 Nitrososphaerota archaeon | reverse complement strand
TGTACAGTGATTGCAACTGCAAGTCCTGATAAACTTGAAAAATGTAAGGAGCTAGGTGCTGATTATGCCGTTGATCATAGAAAAGAAGACTGGCTTAAGGAAGTAAGAGCAATCACCAAAGAAATTGCCAAAAAAACTGGTGTACAACCTGGAATTGATATATCATTTGACCACATTGGTCAAACCCATTGGAACAAACAACTTACCCTGTTAAAGTACGGTGCAACACTAGTTTCATGTGGTGCTACAACTGGATATGATGCTAAAACGGATCTTAGACATGTCTTCTTTAAAGGAACAAATATCCTTGGTTCAACTCAGGGTACAAAAGCAGAGCTTGAACAAGGAATCTATTGGATGGGTCGAGGTAAGATAAAGGCTGCAATTGATTCAATACACTCATTTGAAAATGCAGCAGAAGCTCACACAAAGATGTTGACCGGTAAAGGACTCTTTGGAAAAATCTTAATCAAACCAGAAGCAGCATAGTTTGTATGACCAGGCTTCTTCGTAGCCTCATTTTTGTTCCAGGAAACAATCAACGTTTTTTAGAAAAGGCAAAATCTTTACCAGCAGACATTGTTTGTTTTGATTTAGAAGATTCAGTTCCAGATAACGAAAAGAAAAATGCTAGAATCTTAATCAAAGAGATGCTCAAAAATAGAAAACAATTCTCTGCTCAAGTTTTTGTTAGAACAAATTCTCCTGATTCTGGTAAAGTAGATGATGATTTAGAGGAAGTTCTTCAAATAGGGCTTGACGGAATCGTTATTCCCAAAGTTAGCAATGCAATGGATTTACAAAAAATTGAAAAAACCATTTCTAGTCTTGAAAAAAAACGTAACCTATCAAAAACGGAATTAATTCCCTCAATAGAGTCTGCTCAAGGAGTAGTTAACACATTTGAAATTGCCTCCTCTAGTAAAAGAATACCTGCAATTGTCTTTGGAGTGTTTGATTTACTAAATGATATGGGAATTGAATATACTAAGCATTCCCAAGGTGCAAATTTTGCAAGAGCAAAAATTCCACTTGAAGCTGCAGCTGCTGGTGTTTATGCCTTAGATGGTATATGGCAGGATCTAAAAGATAATGATGGTTTACATGATGATTGCAAAATTGGTAGAAGTCTTGGTTATGTGGGAAAAACATTGATTCATCCTGATCAAATTTCAGTTACACATAAAATTTTTCATCCAAATAAAACTGAAATTGAATGGGCAAAAAAAGTTTGCAGTACTTATTTAGACTCTACAAAAAAAGGAAAAGGAGCTACAACTGTTGATGGTAAAATGATTGATGAAGTTCATTACAAAAGAGCAAAAGCACTTTTGGACCTTATAGAATCTTAACTAAAAAAATGGTCTTCTTTATTGTATGAAAAATTTTTTCCGCACCCAGGACAGTCCTGATTAATTTCGTTATTTAGAATGGGTTTATGCCAATACGATGTATCTGCCATTTGAATTTTCGATGGAAAATTGTTCCCACATCCTTTACACTTTACCATCAGTGTCATACAAGATATATTCTCTTATGACATACAAAAATTTTCTCTAATGAACCAAACTTAATTACTATCAAAAGACGTAATTAGTGTAATAAGAAAATTAGTTACATGAAAAAGTTTCTAATCATTATCCTTGGATTAGTACTAATCTTTTCAACTCCAGTTTTAGTTTATTCTGCAATTGAAGATGGGAAATGTAATGAAGGCTTAGTTTTAGTTGCCAAAATTAACGGTAATTTGGCTTGTGTAAAACCAACCAGTGTTTATCCATTATTACAAAGAGGATGGGCATCACACGAACAAACCGATACTGCACAGATTTCACTTGATGTCGCTAGTTGGTTTGTAAAATCTAGTCCAACATTTGCATTTGATGGAATTGAAGATAGCTTAGATCTCCAAATAGAATTAGTAAGAGAATCTTTTCCTGAACAATATGTAATTAATGCAGATTTTACTAGTAGTCAAGCTGGATATGGAGATAGATCAGATAAGTTTCTGGCCCAGGTAATTACTCCTCACACAATGAATTTGGTTGTATCAAGTGGAAATGTGGTTTCAGCAATCATTGATGAAAAATGGGATGAACTTAACCAAAAACCATGGAAAGTTCATGATTTACCCGATGTAGATTCCACAATTACACAAAACTCCGATGTTACTTCAGGTGGTGACCTGAAGGTTGAAACAAATCTAATAGATTATGATGGAACATCAGGATTTCTTGCAAGACCTTCTGATTCAGGTAATTATCCAGGTATTGTAATGATACATGAATGGTGGGGATTAAATGATAACATCAAAGATACTGCTAAAGAACTTGCTTCTCACGGATATGTTGTTCTTGCAGTGGATTTGTTTGGAGATGTTGCTACTACTTCAGACCATGCAAGAGAACTTGTAACATCATTTGAACAAGAATCAGGAACATCTAATATGAATTCAGCAGCAGAATTTTTAATTGAAAATCACAACGTCGAAAAACTTGGTTCCATTGGTTGGTGTTTTGGTGGAGGACAGTCGTTGAATCTTGGATTAAATAATCCGGAGATGGATGCAACTGTAATTTACTATGGCCAATTAGTATCTGATACAGAAGAACTTTCTAAAATAGACTGGCCTGTTTTAGGAATTTTTGCCGAGCTTGACCAAGGAATTCCAGTTGACAGTGTTAATGCCTTTGAATCCTCACTAAATGAACTTGATATATCAAACGATATCAATATTTATCCGGGAGTTGATCATGCCTTTGCAAATCCCACTGGTGAACGTTATGCACCAGCAGAGGCTGATGATGCTTGGGAAAAAACCCTAGAGTTTTTGGAAAATACCTTAAAGTAAAAAAATAAAATGAAAAATTTTTTCCATTCTAGACTTGTTTACACTTTTCTATTACATTTTCAAAGGTCAGAAGGGGAACAATTTTGAGAGCGTTAAATTTTGCTATACCTGTCTGAATCATCAAGGTTTCAACTGTTTGACCATCTTTTGCATCAAGAACCCACAAAAACGTGTGCTCTAGTCCAGAATGATACTGTGATACCACCTTAACTCCTGCTTGCTCTGCAACATCTTTGAATTTTGGTCCTCCTTCAATTACCATTTGTCGTGTTTGTTGGTTATTCAAAGGGCACGCTTCTGTAGTATGACTTCCGTAGACACCGTATAATCCCATTTTTCTCAATTCA
>JAUXKJ010000010.1 GCA_030624325.1 Nitrososphaerota archaeon | reverse complement strand
GGTTTACCTACATTCTTTCTTTCAGATGAATTTTCTATTCCATGATCTATACAGTTTCTTAGAATATGTAAAAGGGGTTCAGTAATTGCATCTAATACCGTTCGATCAATTTCAATTTTGGAACCTTCTATCTGTAGTTGAACTTTTTTCTCTACAGCATTTGATGTATCGCGAACAACTCTCGCAACTCTTTTAAAAATTGTATCTATTGAAACCAATCGAAGTTTTAATGATTGATACTGTAAATCAGATATCAGTCTGCTCAATTCCATTAGTGTTTGCTGAGAATGTGTGAAATCATTATTTTTTACAGATTTTTCTAATTTCATTTTTGAAATTATTAGCTCTCCCACTAAATTTACTAATGAATCAAGTTCAGACATTTTAACTCGAATTGTTGGTAGTTGTGTTACAAGAATTGATTCTGTGTCCCCATTATCTTCAAATTTTTCTGGATTCTTTAACATTTTGAGATATCGATCAATATCGATTTTTTTTGTTTCATCATTAATCATTTGTTGAAGAACATCAATGCACTTGAAAAGGGCACTAGCCAAATGAGAGGATAATTGGGATTCTTTTTTTCGAATTTTATCAAATTCGTTTTCAATATTTCTACACAGTTCTTTTGTTTGTTCGTAGCCCATTGTTGCTGCCATACCCTTTATGGTGTGGGCTGAACGAAAAATGAGGTCTATATGTTCACGTGTTCCTGGATTTTCTTCGAGTTTTAGCAAAGTTTGATTCATTTCTTCGACATGTTCTAAAGCCTCTGAAACATACATTTCTCGATAATTATCTGGCAAGTTTTTCTACCTCCTCTAAAATTGCTTTTGCGATTTTTTCTTTAGGTAAAGTTTGATCAACTACATGAAGATCTATTGCTGCTTTTGGCATACCATAGATTACTGAAGAAGAACTGTCTTGAGCAATTGTGATACCACCTCTCTTTTTGATAGTTTTCATTCCAAATGCTCCATCATGACCCATTCCAGTAAGTAAAACACCAATCGTGTTAGAACCAAATACTTCCGAGCCGGAAACCATTGTAATATTTACAGCTGGTTTTACACCGAATCTCTTTGGACCTTCTGCTCGCTTTATTCTCATGTTTGGCAAGACCATCATATGACACCCTCCCTGAGCAACCAAGACGGTTCCATCTTTGATTACATCACCATCTTCAGCTTCTTTGACATTCAGATCACAATTTTCATTCAGTCGAAGTGCAAATGGTCCGGTAAATTCTTTTGGCATGTGTTGTACTACTAAAATACCAGCTGGCAAGTCTTTGGGTAAAGAAGCTAAAATAGATTGAATTACATTAGGACCGCCTGTTGAAGAACCAAGTATAATTAATCTTGATGAAGATTGAGGTGCAGAAACAATTTTTTTTCTTGGTTTTAATTTTTCAATATTTTTTATAATGAGTTGGTTAGGATCTGATTCTACAGCAATTTTTATTTTCGAGATCAGGGTTTCTTTAAACTGATTTATCTGTTCAGGATTTGCTTGTGAAATTGGAACAAAGTCTAGTGCACCATTTTCTAAAGCATCTAAAACTATTTTGGCTCCTTCCTGAGTAAAACTACTAACTACAATTATGGGAACTAGTTTGTCTTGTCTTACTACTTCTTCAATGAATGTAAGACCATCCATTGTTGGCATTTCCAAGTCGAGTAAAATTACATCAGGTTTTTTTGTTGCTAACTTTCTTAAAGCTTCAGCACCATCTCTTGCGGTACTAGTAACTTGTATTTTCTCAGTATTTACTATATCAGTTAGCATTTTGGTCATATACTTTGAATCATTTACAATCCAAACATCAATTTTATCTTCAATAGATTTTGTCATCATTTTTTAAAACCTCAAATTAATCTAGTCAATAAATTATTGGTTTGGTGTTTTAGAGGAATTTTTGTCTTCATCCTCTTTGAAAACCTCCTTTAATGCATCTGGAATATCTTTTTCTGATGTATCATCTGATTTTAGGATTTTAGAAATTTCTTCACTTGAAATAGAATTATCTTGCGACTGGTTTGAATCTGATATTTCTTCTTCATTAAAAGAATTCACAGAGTCTTGATCTTCTTCTAAAAGTGCAATTATATCTAAAAGTACAATTAGTTTTCCATTAATTTTTGCGATTCCTTTGATATAATGATGTGATTCAAAAGAATCTGGAGGTATAGGATCAATGTCATTAATTGATAATTCTAATACTTGTTCAACGTTATCTGCTAAAAGACCATATACAGAGTCTCTTACATCAGCTACCAAAATTTTATAATTTTTGTTTAGTTCACTAGTTTCCCCAAAACCCAATCTCTTTTTTACATCAATTACTGGAATTATCATCCCTCGAAGATTCATTATGCCCAAAACAAACTGCTTAGCTTTAGGTACTTTGGTAATATTTTCAAATGGTCTTATTTCTCGAACTTGTTCTATTGGTACAGCATAATTTTCTTTTTTTTTATTGAATTCATTTACTAAACTAAAAGAAATAACCTGAATTGTTTTAGCTGTAGTTTCAACTTTCAATTTTTTTCCTTCCTGGTTTCTGATAACTGGTAGCTTCATCAAATTCACTTTCAAAGCTGTCTTGTCCTTTCTGTTGTGATTTTTGGTTTGAATCAGTCTCAGTTTTTTTCGGTATTGTGGAATGTTTTGATTGATTAAGAGAATCTTGATCTTGGGATGGTAATTTGAATTCACTAACCTTTCTTTCCAGCTCTTTTGCTAGTGAGGCCATGTTATGACTAGATAAAGCAATTTCTTGAGTGGTAGAAGTTTGTTGTTCAACTGCAGCATATGCTTGGTCAGTTGCAAATGCGTTTTCTTCTGCAACAGCTGCCACTTCTTGAACTTTGTGACCAATTTTAGAAAGAGCTTTGAGTGAGGAATCTACAACTGATCGGCCCTCCTTAATTTCTGCAGTACTACCATCAATACTTCGTACAGTACTGTTGATGTCTTCTTGGATTTGTTTGATTAGTTCATCAATCTCTTCAGATGATTTAGCAGAACCTTCTGCCAGTCTTCTGACCTCGTCAGCCACTACAGCAAAACCTCTTCCAGATTCTCCTGCTCTTGCTGCTTCTATTGCGGCATTGAGTGCTAGAAGATTAGTTTTTTCTGCAATATTTCTAATTACTTCAACAACAGAAGTAATCTGTGCACTTTTTTCTGCAAGATTTTTTATTTTTTCTGAAGATTCGTTTGTAAGTTCAATTATTCTTGACATTTTGTCTGCGGCAGTAGATTCATCGTTAGTACTAGTACCCATTACTGAATCAACAATTGTTTTAGCTTCAGTAAGTTCAGATGCTTGAGATTGGGAACCAGTTGCGATTTGTTGTACTGTTGAAGTTACCTCTTCTACGCTAGAGTTTAATTCTTCAGTAGCAGCAGCAATATTAGTTGCATCATTAGAGACTTTTCCTGAAGTATAATTAACTTCTCGAACTAGTTGACGTAGATTTGTTACCATAGCATACAATGAATTTGTTAGTTCCCCGATTTCGTCATTTTTATTTGATTTTTGAACTTCAACACTCAGGTCACCTTCACTGATTTTTTTAATAACATTTGCAGTTTCTACTAGTGATTTAGTTATTGATTTTCTATAAAAAAATGTTAAACCCAGAATTCCAGCAACAATAGAAATCAAAATAATCTGAATTGTAATTATATAATCTTGTGATTCATTATTAGTTACAATTGTAGATATAGTTAATCCACCTGCAACAAGAACGGATGCAAGTATTCCTAAGTTTAATACTAATAATTTATTTCGTATACCTAGTATCACTGAAAAGTGTCCTTCACTGCTCACAAAAACTAATTTTTTCTGAAACCAATAACCCTACATGTGTGTAATGTGAACAAACATTTTTTTCAGATAATTATATTAAGATTAGATATCAAATGGTAAATTTTTGATATTTTTCTTAAGCCCCTACACTACCCAAATCTAGTATACTATCTTCAAGGAAGTCTGCTAACAAGGCATTCATTGAATATGCTGTAATGGAGCCTAATACTCCAAGTAAGGCTAAGTGGAAAAATACTGTCTTGTATAATCCACCTTGAGCAACTTTCAAAGCAAGAGAGCTAAGAACAGATGTCATAAGTATCATTATGGGTAGCATTTGATTCATGAATTCTGGATCAATTGGAGATAATGCAAAGGCGCCATTTGAAACGTCAACAGCATTGATTAATTCAAAAAATATTGATGTGAGTTTATGCATCAATCCAAAAACTGCCAAAGTCAAAACGTGTAATATAATAATTATAGATTCGAATGTTTTTGAAATTTGTTCTCTTTTTGCTCTTAATTCATTTAATTTAATGGTAATACTTGCAACTTGATCTGCAGCTTCGTTCATGTCTGCACCTTTGTCTATGGAAGCTGAAATTACCTCATTTCCATTTGCAATGAGTTCACTTCCAGTATCTCTTGAGAAAAGATCAAAGCACATATCCTGCGCTACTTTGTTTTTGACTCTGTTTTTTAGTGCAATTACGTGTTTTTGAAGTGGTCCAAAATCACTTCGTAGTACGGAATCTAAAGCTTGGCCCATAGAACCCACAGTAGCTAAAATTTCTCCAAAGTGTCGTATGAAGGAAGGATACCATTGATTAGCATATTTAATTTTTTTCTCCATCTTTCTTGCAAGTAACCCAGGATAAAATAAAGGAGCAAGTGATATGCCTACAACTAAAGTTAGTGGTACTACCTCACTTAAAATAAGTGCCATAGCTATTCCTGCACCAGCACCAATTGATATGTAGACTTTGATTCGGAATTTGAGATCATCTGCTTTTGTAGTGTAAGCGAGCTTATCTCTTGGAAACAACATATACATCATAAACACAAACATTCCCATACTAATGGTCACACCAAAAAGAGAATAAACCAAAATCATTTCTGCCGAGTCTGCACCTGTCAACATTGTCATAACAGAGTTAGCTGCAATCATAAAGGTAGCAGTAGACATGAGGGTGTAAAACATTTCAAGGAAAAGCTTTTGATTTTCTAATTTTCTTTCATAAACTATAGCAAAATTGAGTAGTGTTGATTTTAGCTCTGCTTTGAAAAAAATTTTTAATACGTCACCTAATCTCACTACTTGAGCAAATTTTACCAAAAGTTGTTTGAGTTGATCAGTTTTATCTGTAGATACCTTTATGGCAACCATTTCCAGGGCAGTAGCCATACCATAAGCCCACCCCACTCCGAGTCTATAAGCGTCTTTTAATGCCTGTGAATACTTTCCATATGCACTATTTTGAGCAGTTTTTACCAGATCTATTACTAATACTTCACCAGTGGAGATAGAATACAGAAATGTTACAAAATAGAGAAATTTTTCATCATTTTTTTTTAGATCACTTAATGAAAATTTCTTAAGGAGTGAAAGTTGCATTACAGCGAATCAAGCTCCTTCAAAAATGGTTCTAGTCCAATTTCTCTACAGTGAGCAATAGAATCAAATACGTCGTAAAAGTTGAAGACTTTCTTATTCACCAGTTTTTCAAGAATTTGTGAACGAATCTCAAGCTCATCATAGAGTAGTTTTTCATCTCTTTTGTCCATACCTCTTAACTGCAAAAGCTTTGAAACAAAAAGTGCACTACTTCCTCTTCCTCGGAATTTAACAGTATCAGTACCAGGATCCCAGTTGAATACAGGAATGAACATGATGTTGTTTCCTTCAGGATTATAACCTAGAATTTCATTGATCGAAAGAACTCTTCTTACTCTTTTTCCTCCAGGTCCTTGCACTGCTCCTTGGAAAACTGCAAGGCTTAGATTTTCTAGGTGAGTCTTTGGAACGTTAATTGGATCGTTTGAAAGTCTTTGTACAAGAGATGTCATGTTTGCAGCGTGGAAAGTGCTAATTACTGGGTGACCAGTCTGCATGGCTTGAAAAGCGATGTTTCCTTCGGCACCTCTGATTTCACCAACTATGATATAGTTTGGTCTTTGTCTTAAGGAAGCCTTTAACAAATCAAACATGGTTACGCTAGATGCTGGATTACCTGTATCTCTTGTAGCTTCAGTAATCCAGTTGGCATGAGGTAGGGTAAGCTCAGGAGTATCTTCAATTGTTACTATTTTCCAGTTAGATGGAATAAATGCAGTTAGAGCCATAGCTGATGTAGTTTTACCTGAAGCAGTTTCTCCACAGATAAACATGCTCATTCCTTCGTTTAGCATCATCCAAAGATATGCAGCCTCTCGATAGTCCAGTGCTTTAGAAGAAAGAACTTGGGTAATAGAAAGAGGAGTACTAGCAAATTTTCTTATTGTTGTATTTGTTCCCTTTCTGCTAATGTCTTTACCATAAACTACGTTAATTCTGGAACCATCCGGAAGACTGGCGTCAACTACTGGTTTTGCATGTGAAACGGTTTTTCCAAATTGTTCTGACATACTGATGATTAATTCATCAATTTCTTCTTGACCTAGATATAGGGGAGATTTTAGGGCACCAAATGATTTGTGAATAACGTATACGTTTCCTGCTCCGATAATTGAGATATCTTCTAGGTTAGAATCTGCTAGAAAAGGGTCTAAAATTCCAGTACCTGCACGCCTTTGAAGAAAATGATATTTGAATCCTGGAAAATCACTTTTTGAAATTGGCAAAGTCTCTAGATTGTAAATTTCACCAAGTTTGGAATAATCAATTGGTTCATTTGTGATTGAAACGTTTTTGTCAATATAGTTTTCAACCATGTTATATCTTTCAGTGATTTCTATAGGGGGATCCATATCACCAGATTTTACTGCAAACATTCTATCTGCTAAATCCATAATTTTTCTTTCTGGTAGATCTGGTTGAATGATAACATACTCCATGTAACCATCATCAGATGTCGTGTGTGGATTAATGTGGATAAATGACTGATCAGATACTGGATAGAGTAGATTTGGTTCTTTGAGCTTTTTGTGTTCTGGTTTCAGGCTTTCTGTAAAAATTGGTAAAGGGTTTCCTTGAGTAGAATAGTTTTCGATGTATTTTAGAAGATGTGGAGTTTTCTTTAGAACATCAGTAAATTTCGAATCTTTGACTTGAGAAAAATCAAAAGGCATCGCCTATTTCTCCTCCATCATGCGTTTGCCGTTGATATTGGTACGACCTTTATTCCAAAGGATTGGTCTACCTCAAAGGCAAAGTTTGATTCTGGTTTAATATCTGCTCCAATTAGTTTTACAATTTTCATTGTCTTGACATCAGTTCCTCCTACAGTTGTTGTGCCAAGTTTAAGATACACATCTACACTTCCTGTAACTCTTTGTGCAATGTCAGCTGGAATATCATTTGGATGAATTGTCAGTATAACTCCCATTCCATTTGCAACAAGATACTTGCATTGTGTGAAAAAGTCTAAAATTTTTGTTTCATCAGAGAATACTGTTAATAATGAAAGTGAATCTATTACAACAACATTTGTTTCCTTAAAGCTGTTGCTAATGTATTTGCCAATTACAGGAAGTAAATAAGCAGATTGTTCTTTTGACCAGTTTATTCCATAAACATGGAGTGGCATTATCGTAAGTCGGTTTTGTAAAAATGCTGTAGAAAAGTTAAAGGTAATTGCCTTCATGTTTTCAATATAGTCTTTTACTGTGTTTTCTGTAATGCAAAGAACCTTTTTTCCACTCTCAAGTAGTCCTTGCATGAACAGTGCAACTGTTGCACTTTTTCCTGTACCGTGATCACCTTCAAGTAACATTAGTGAAGGAAAAGGTATGGATCCTCCAAATTGTCTATCAACTTCTTCGTTTCCTGTTTGGAAAGAATCAACCATAGTACATTATCTCCAAAAATAGCTCAAATCCTATACTAGATAGATCCGAAATGGAATTCAATACTGAATCAAACTGAAAAAATCGATATAAG
>JAUXKJ010000113.1 GCA_030624325.1 Nitrososphaerota archaeon | reverse complement strand
GTCTCCTCGACTTCGTGAATGCTGACGTGGCAAACCTTTACCTTTCAATTTTACTATTGTGTTTGGCTGGCTGCCTGCTTCAATCTTGATTTTCTCTGTTTGCTCCAATGTTGGTACCTCAAGAGTCTTTCCAAGTGTTGCTTCTATCATGGATATAGGAGCGTCATAAAAAATGTCTGCACCATCTCTCTTAAATTTTGAATGTGGTAATACCATGATGCGAACAATCAGATCTCCATTTATTCCATCTGGAATTGAATCACCCTCTCCAGTAATGGTGTAATCTCCAGAATCTATTCCTGATGGGATATCAAAAGGCATGTGTCTAATTCCCTTAGTCTTTCCACTTCCTTTACAGTTCTTACATGGTTTTTCAATGATGCTTCCTTTACCGTAACATGAATTACATGGTCCAACTGTTACGAAAGATGCAAATCCCATTTTTCTTGTCTGTCTCACCTGACCTTGTCCATTACATGCTGAACAAGTTGATTTGGATGTACCAGGAGAACATCCTGAACCTTGACAATCTGCACAATCTACGTGTTTATGAATATCAATTTCCATATGTTTTCCATGAAGAACGTCCTCTAGAGTTATCGATGTTTCATATAGCAAATCTGAACCTTGTTGTCTTCTAAAATTACCAAAACCACCTCCCCTGCCTAATAGAGATTCAAAAATGGATCCAAAACCACCTCGTCCACTTCCAAACAGATCACCAAGAATATCATCAAAACTAGTACTAGCTCCTCGGAAAATATCTTCAGTACTATATTTTCCATCTACTCCAGCATGTCCGTATTGATCATAGAGCTTTCGTTTTTCTGGATCAGATAAAACTGCATATGCTTCTGAAATTTCTTTAAAATGTTCTGCTGCATCTGAAGTTTTATTTCGATCAGGATGAAATTTTAATGCCAATTTACGATATTGTGATTTTATTTCATTTGGTGAGGCTGTTTTTGAGACTCCTATAACCTCATAATAATCACGTTTTGCACTCATGTATAGCTCTAAATTCTTGAGAAGTATAAATTAGCTAATTTGAAGTTCCAGTAGAATTTTTACTAGCATCTTTGTTTGAAGTTGAATCAGAAGTTGTTTCTTGCTTTGCTTCTTGTTGACCACCAGTTTGCTGGTCTGTTCCTGGTGGAGGAGTCACATTTTTGTAGAGTTCAGTAGTTACTTCATTAACTATTGATTTTAACGCTTCAAGTTTTTCCTTAATTTGGTTGGCATCTTTATTTAGAACATCTTTTAACTCCTTGACTGCATCAGAAATTTTGATACCTTTTTCTTGAGGAATTTTATCTTTTAGATCTTGACCAATTAATTTTTCTGTGGTGTAGATATAACTTTCTGCCTCGTTTTTAATATCAATTGCTTCCTTTTTCTTCTTGTCTTCTTCAGAATGTTTTTCTGCATCTTCTTTTAATTTTTCAATTTCATCTTTTGATAATTTTGAACCAGCTTCAATAGTAATTTTTGCTTCTTTCTTAGTACCAAGATCTGTGGCAGTAACATTGAGAATACCATTTGCATCAATGTCAAATTTAACATCTATCTGAGGTATTCCACGTGGTGCAGGTGGTAAATCAGTTAAGTTGAAACTTCCTAGTGAAACATTATCTGCTGCCATTGGTCTCTCCCCCTGAACAACATGAATAGTTACAGCAGTTTGGTTATCTGCAGCTGTGGTGAAAACTTTACTCTTTGAGGTAGGGATTGTAGTGTTTCTTTCAATTAATTGTTCTCGAACGCCTCCAAGAGTTTCTATTCCTAGCGTTAACGGAGTAACATCTAGTAAAACTATATCACTCGTTACATCACCAGCTATAATTCCAGCTTGTATAGCTGCTCCCAACGCTACTGCTTCCATTGGATCGACTCCCGATTCGGGTTCTTTTCCAATTAGCGAACCAACAAATTTTCTTACAAGAGGGATTCTAGTTGGACCTCCTATTAGCACAATTTTTGATATGTCAGACCCAGAAAGTTTAGCATCTTCCAAAGCCTTGTCGACTGATGGTCGACATCGTTCTACAATAGGATTGATAAGTTCTTCAAGTTTTGCTCTGGTTAATTTTATTTCAAGATTTTGGGTACCAGAAGAGGGATCATGGGAAATAAATGGTAAATTGATGTCTGTTTCCATAATTGTGGATAGTTCAATCTTAGCTTTTTCCGCCGCCTCTCTGATTCGTGTTATGGCAGTGCTATCTTTTGTTAAATCGATACCTGTTTTTTTCCTAAAATCTTCTACTACGAAATCAACGATTACCTTATCCATATCGGTTCCTCCTAATTTGGTATCTCCAGAAGTACTCATAACTTCAAAAACCCCACCCCCCATTTCCATTATTGTAACATCTAATGTTCCACCACCAAAATCAAAAATTAGAATCTTCATGTCTTCTTGGGATTTATTTATGCCATATGCAAGGGAGGCTGCAGTAGGTTCATTGATAATTCGGACAACCTCCAAACCTGCTATTGTTCCTGCATCTTTTG
>JAUXKJ010000009.1 GCA_030624325.1 Nitrososphaerota archaeon | reverse complement strand
CATCTGGTAGAGGTTCAACTGCAGCTGGTCTAACTGCCGCAGTTGTACGTGACAAAACAGGAATAATGATGCTAGAGGCAGGTGCAGTTGTACTTGGAGACCAAGGATTAGTATGCATAGACGAATTTGATAAAATGAAACCTGAGGATAGAAGTGCACTTCACGAAGTCATGGAACAACAATCAGCGAGCATTGCAAAAGGTGGAATAGTCGCTACCCTCAATGCAAGAACATCAATTCTTGCTGCTGCAAACCCAATGTATGGAAAATATGATCCATTCAAAAACATTACAGAAAATGTGAATTTACCAATTCCATTACTCACAAGATTCGATCTAATTTTTGTGGTACGAGATATTCCATCTAAGGAAAAAGATTCCAAAATCGCTAGGCATATTATTAATTTGCATACTCCAAGAGGTAATGACACTCGTTCCTTAATCGATGTTGATATCCTAACAAAATATTTGTCATATGCAAAAAGAATCGATCCTGTTTTAACTAAAGAAGCAGAAGAGAAAATTTTGGAATATTACATGAAAATGAGAAACGTTGATTCTGAAGACATGATCACTGTCACCCCAAGACAATTAGAAGGTTTGATAAGACTTGCAACAGCAAGAGCCAGACTTTTAATGAAAGACCAAGTTGAGGCCGAAGATGCTGATAGAGCCATATTTTTGATTCAAAGCATGCTTCAGGATGCAGGTGTTGATGTAAATACCGGAAAAGTTGATCTTGGAGTTCTTCAAGGAAGAGCACATAGTGAGGTATCCAAAATGCAACTCTTTATGGATATTCTACGGTCACTTGAAGGAGAAAACAAGATTGCTGTTGAGGAGAAATTATTTATCAAAGAACTAGCCAAATCTGGAAAATTCACTGAAGACGAAGCTAGAAACTATGTTAGAAGAATGCTTCGTGAGGCATCTATTTATGAATCCAAACCCGGTCATTATAACCGGGTATGAAGATATCTGATCTTAAATTATCAAAATCAGCAGTTGGCATTCTAAAATCTCAGGGTTATTCAGAACTTTATCCTCCTCAAGAGCAAAGTATCAAAGCAGGTTTGCTTGATGGAAAAAATATTCTTGTTTCAGCTCCAACAGCTAGTGGAAAAACGCTAATTGCAATACTTGGAATGATAAATTATCTTTCAAAAAACAAAGGAAAGATTGTTTATCTTAGTCCACTCCGTGCTTTGGCAGCCGAAAAATTTGAAGAGTTTAAGAAACTTGAAGACATTGATTTTGGCAGAAAGATCAAAGTTCAAATTTCAACGGGAGATTTTAAATCAATAGACAAGAATCTTGCAACAAGTGACATTCTGATCCTTACCAACGAAAAAATGGATTCTGTGATTCGTCATGGTGCAGACTGGGTTGAAGAAATTGGATTAGTAATTGCAGATGAAATACATCTAATCGGTGATGACGACAGAGGACCTGCACTAGAAATTACTTTAACCAAACTAAAACTGCTTGAAAGCCATCCTCAAATCCTTGCCCTTAGTGCTACAATTTCTAATGCACATGAGTTATCTGAATGGCTAGAATCCGAACTTGTGGAAAATAAATGGAGACCTGTACCTCTTTACGAAGGGGTTTACGACTCTGGTTCTGTAGTGATGAATGATGGGAGAGAATTTGAAATTGAATCTAGCATTAGGGGAAAACCTGTTGATTTGGGACTAGAGTCGGTAAAAAATGGAGGCCAATCTTTACTTTTTGCTGAAACTAGAACCCGTTCTTCGTCTCTTGCAACTAAAGCAGCAGATGCAATTTCAAAATCTTTAAAAAAATCTGACAAAATAGAACTAGAAAAAATTTCAAAAAAACTTTTAGAAAACAACGAACACACTGAGCTTCTCAAAACACTTGCCTCTCTAATAAAAAAAGGTGTTGCCTTTCACCACGCAGGTCTTAACCAAAATTGTAGACAAACAGTAGAGTCAGAGTTTAGAAACGGTAAGATCAAATTAATAGCAGCCACTCCCACACTTGCTGCAGGGGTTAACCTTCCAGCAAGAAGAGTTGTAATATCGAGTATCAACCGTTACAATTCACGTTATGGTGCAAATAGACCAATAAGTGTTCTAGAATACAAGCAGCTTTGTGGCAGAGCAGGCCGACCTCAATATGATGAATATGGTGAAGCAATAATAATTGGAAATTCTAACAGTTCTGAATTAATCGATTATTATGTTAACGGCGAACCAGAGCCAATAGAATCTAAAATTACTGATGATAAATCTCTTAGAACGCATGTTCTTAGTTTAATTGCTACACGTCCTGGTATTAAGAAAGATGAAATTGTTGAATTCTTTTTGCAAACATTAGGTGGAACTCAAACTAGAGCACCAACAATAAAATTTGGAATAGATATTGCACAAAAGTTCCTATTAGAAGAAGATCTTATTATAAAAAAAGGAGAACGATTTGTAGCAACTGAATTTGGTAAAAAAGTTTCTAAACTATACATTGATCCACTAACTGCAACTTATTTTAGAGATGCACTAAAAATTGTAACAAAAGAACGAAAACACACTTTTGGTTTGTTACACTTGATTACCACTTCAGAGGAATTTTTTCCAAAGTTTGCCCTAAGAAACAAAGACTATGAGAAGGTAGGAATTTTGCTTGAAAACTATGCCTCTGAACTTATTGAACCAATATCAGAGTACGATTGTTCAAGGAGTTTACTTGCTTTGGATGCTTGGATTACTGAATCATCTGAAATTTCACTTTCAGATAATTTGAATATTCAATCTGGAGATATGCACCGAATAGTAGAAACTTCTGATTGGTTAGTATATTGCCTTCGAGAGCTTACTAAACAAGGTGAGCGGGCAGATCTTTTAGAGGAATTAGATGTTTTAAGAAAAAGAATCATCTATGGAATAAGAGAAGAATTAACCCAACTAGTAAAAATCAAAGGAATTGGTAGGATTCGCGCACGAAAATTGTATAAAAACGACATAAAAGATCTTGAGGATCTTTCAAAGATTCCAGTAAAAAAATTGGCAGAGATTGATAAAATAGGTTCGACACTTGCAGATAACATAAAGTCCCAGTTACGATAGGGATAGATAATTGCCTGAAAGAATAATTGCTGCTGCAGCAGTTTCAGTGATTGCATTTTTTACAGTCTATTTTCTCACACCATTTTTGATAAGAGCTCTTGAGAAAAGAAATCAAACCGTCAAGGATTATAACAGAAAAGGTGGAGCAATGGTGCCAAGACCTGGCGGACCATCAATTATTGCGGGGATATTGGCATCTGAACTAGTACTATACCTATTCTTTCCAATGGAGGAGATAATTGCAATTATGGCTACCACAGGCTTAGCTTTTCTTGTAGGACTAGTTGATGACAAAAAGGTTATGGGTGGGTGGTTTAAGCCAGTAGCACTTGCAGCTGCGGCTTTACCAATTCTTTTGTTAGGAGTTTATGATTCCAATTTAGCATTTCCACTTTTCGGCGAAGTTCGAATTCCACTTTTGTATTTTCCAATAGTTATTTTTATGATTGTAATTACAGGTAATACAATAAATTCAATAGATGTACTCAATGGTGTTGCAAGCGGTTTTATGACTATTGCAAGTTTTTCTTTGACAATTTCACTTCTCATTTTACAAAACTATGAAATTGCTATTGCAAGCTTACCTCTTGGGTTTGTATCATTGGCATTTTACAAATATCACAAATTTCCAAGTAAAATTTTTCCTGGAGATTCAGGAGCTTTGGCACTTGGAGCAATGTATGGAACCATTGCAATTGTAGGAGATGTGGAAATTATTGCTGCAATTGCACTTTTGCCAGCAATTTTCAATTCCTTTTTGTTTTTATCAAGCATGAAACGTATAATGGAACACAGAGAAATTAAATCAAAACCCGTCACAACAAACGAAGATTTTAAATTAAAAGCTACTAATGAGAAAGATGCTCCAGTAACTCTAGTAAGGTTGATTGTAGCTAGTAAACCATTAACAGAAAAGGAAGTCGGTTTTATGATTTTTCGACTCGCATTATTTTCAGGCATACTTGCAATCATTACTACATTTATGATAGGACTGAAAATTTGAAAGGAAGTTCTGTTTTTACATTTATCTTTCTAATGTGGATATTGATCATTATTGGTGGAGGAATAGCCGTGGTAATCCTTGGGCCAATTCAAATTTCAGGGTATGGACAATATGATGCTATTTTATCTTCAGGAATTAAAGCAATAATTGCTATAGCCATGGTAGTGATCTGGATTTACATTTTATCAAAAATTAAAAATTGGATTTTCCAAAAGGAACTGGAATTCTAACTATTTTTCCAGTCATTTTGTTTTTTGTCGTATTCTTCCCTAGAGTATTTTGCTTTAGCAGGAACTCCTATAACAACGGTGTTTTCTGGCACATCTTTTGTTACTACAGCTCCCATAGCCACAACACTGTTCTTTCCAATCTTTACACCAGCTTTGATAACTGCACGGGAACCGATGATAGCATTATCTTCAATTGTTACTCCTACCATTTTTCCACTAGGTGGAAATGGATCGTTTGTAAGTGATGCGGCTGGTCCGATGAAAACATTTTTTCCAATTCTGGATAAAGGTGGAATGTATACTGAGCCTTCAATCATGCTGTTATCACCAATCTTTACATTGTAGTCAATGTGAACAAGAGAACCAATTTTCACATTATCCCCTATTTCTGTGTCATCTCCCACATAGGTAAAATGCCAAATCTTGACATTATTACCAATCTTTGCTTTATCAGAAATAAAATTAGTAACCAAAGGGCATCACAGATGCCATGGAGCTCCTTGTTTAATTATTTTTTCAGGTAATTTTTCTTGATTGTTTTTTAGAAACTCCATATCTTGTTTTTTATCTCGTAACTCATCTGGTAACATAATTGGAATTTCTTCGATTATAGGAAAATATCGTGAACAATCTGTACAAAAAAGGGCACCTTCTACTACTAACTCATCTTTTGATCTTGATTCATAAATTTCAAGAGGAAAATGCTTGTCAATTGGACAGGCCAGAATATCCAACATACTTTTTTTCATTTTAGATCTAGATAGATTGGTGTACCTTTTTGGCTAGATAAAAGTGATGCCTCTGCAATTTTTGAAACGTTTACTGCTTCTTGAGGTTTTACAGTTAATTCATTTTTACCTTCAATTGATCCCAAAAAATTCTTTATTTCTAAAAGTAAAGGTTCTTGAGACTCTTTTCTCGGAATTTCTGTATCATTTTTAGTTTCGATTTTCACCTCCTGTGTAATAAAATCTGCAGATACTATACCTTCAGTACAAACAGCATTGAAGTTTCGCACTCTAGTAGGTGTTATCCAGTTTGATGAGATTATTGCTACTTTGTTATCTTTAAAACCCAACATAATTGTAGCAAAATCTTCATGATCATGTCTAATTTTCCCAGATCTTGCAAAAACAACATGTGGCGTGTCATCAAATAACCACATTGCAGTATCTATGTCATGAACTGAAGTATCATAAATTATTCCAACATCTTTGATATGCATTGGCATTCTATTTTCTCGGTGAAATTCAAGCATGACTAGCTCTCCATATTTTTTTGATTTTACATAATCTTTTACGAGTGCGACTGCAGGGTTGAATCTTTCAATATAGCCACAAGTGAGAATTACTTTATTTTTTTTTGCTAGCTCAACTAAATCTTCTCCTTCTTCTGAGAGATAAGTCATTGGTTTTTCCACAAAAACATTTTTTCTTTTTTGAATGAGTTTTTTTGCAATTTCTGTATGAGTAAAAGTAGGAGTACATACAAATGCCGCATCAAATTTTTCTGAATCTAACAATGAATCTACTGAATCATAATAATTTACCGAATATTTTTCCCCATATTCTTTTCCTCTTTCTTTATTAGCGTCACAGACTGCTACAAGAACTCCAAGCTGTGAAAGAATTCTTGTATGATTTTTCCCCCATCCACCTGTACCAATTTGAGCAATCTTCATACTAGTACACCGGAGTTAACCAAGTAGAATATTTTTCATTTCTGTTCATAACAATATCTGTATAGTCTGCCATCAATTCCTTTGTAATTTTACCAACTTTACCATTTCCAATTTTTCTTTCATCTACCCGAATGATTGGAGTGATTTCTGCTGCTGTTCCAGTAAGGAAAATTTCATCAGCTATGTATAATTCACTTCGATTAATCTCTCTGATTGAACTCTCATAATTCCTATCCTCTACTAAACTGAAAATCGAATCTCTGGTAATTCCTTTCAATGCTGATGAGCTAGTAGGAGGAGTAATTATTTCGTTGTTTAAGACTATGAAGATATTTTCTCCAGGAGCTTCGCTAACATTTCCAAATTTATCTAAAAGTATGGCTTCATCGTAACCATTTCTCTTTGATTCCTGTGTGGCTAAAATTGAATTCAGATAATTTCCGCCCATTTTTGCTTGCGGTGGTGTAGATGAAATACTAAATTTTCTCCAAGAAGAAACTCCCGCAGTAATCCCCTTTTTGTTGAATAAATCACCAAAAGGAAACATAAACATTGCAACATGGGTTGGTGCTTTTTCTGTAACATGTAAATTTATTCCGTATTGTCCTACAAAGTAAAACGGACGAATATAGCAGGATTTTTTCATTTTATTTTTTTTACATAAATTAATTATTGCTTTTTTTATATCGTTATTAGAAAAATTTAGAGATATGGAATAGTATTTTCCAGAATTTCTGAACCTCTCAATATGATCATCTAATCTGAAAATATTGAGATTTTTAGAATTCCAATAAGCTCGTATGCCCTCAAAAATTGAGGTTCCATAATGTATAGCATGTGTAGTTATTGGTACTTTTGCCTTATCTATCGGCATTAGTTTTCCATCAAACCATACAAATTTTGCAAAGTGAGATTTCACAAAAAAGATGAGAAATCATCTATAATTAACCTATTTGGACCAGTAACCTTCTTTTGGAAATTTCATACCAGCCACTTTTTTGGTTTTATCTTCGTCTTTTGAAAATTTTTCTATAATATTCCAATTTTGTTTTATTATTTCTGCAACTTTTTGGGGAACGTCTTTTTCCCAGTTTGTGTTTTTACCACTTACAGCTTCGTATAATTTTTTTTTCACATTTGAAGCTGAAACTGTTTTTCGTTTACCTATTTTTGGATTTAGGCGATACATCTTCAACATACGTCCTTCTGTTTTATCCCCAGTGTAAGAAAAATACTCTTCATTGATTCCTTCAATGAGTTGATTTCTTAATTGCCAAGATGTAGGTGAAAGTAAAGGTGGAAGGTATCTACAAAAAGGAGCATGAAAGGTGTAATTTGGGGATACAGTAATTGTATTACCAAATACAACTTCTAACATTTGTTTTCGAATTTCATAACTAAAAGGAAAGCTACGACTATTGACTTCTTTTCCATTTCTGAGAAAAATTACTGGCAAAACTTTAACTTTTGATTCATTTTTTAATTCTTCAATGATTTCTACATGTGCATTGGTCAATGGATTAAGATGTGCAAGATAAATAGAAACCGTCAACTGAGCTATGTAATTTATCTGTCCTATTTCAATGAACGTATGTGAGTTTAATGTGGGGACGATGGGACTTGAACCCATGACATCCAGCGCCCGAGGCTGGCAGTCCACCAAGCTAACCTACGTCCCCGTTCTATGGCAGAATTGTACAGTATTATTTTTTTAGAAAAAAAATTTTAAATGGACCGGGAGGGATTTGAACCCTCGATCTCACCCATGCCAAGGGCGTATCCTACCAGTCTAGACGACCGGCCCAAGTTTTCAGACAGAAAATCTGAACGATTTAGATTTTTTAGTTAGGTTATTAACGTTTAGCTAGGATTGAAAATTTTCCAAAAAATTAACAGAAGATATTTAACCATTACAGATTAACTTCATCAAATGGTGGAGGAGAATAAGGCAACTATTACTTATCTTCAATTACTGAAAGAGGATTTGTTCATCATGAGACTTGTTCCAAACGATGGACAAGTTCCAGATTATCACGCAGGTCAATTCATTACAATTGGTATGCCAAATCCAGCTGAAAATAATAAAATTGTACGAAGGGCTTATTCTATTTCATCTCATCCTGAAAATAGAAAATACATAGAACTTGTCATTAGATGGGTTCGAAAACCTGTTCCTGGTCGTTTAACAACACTCCTTTTTAATTCAAAAACTGGTGATGAAATTGGTTGGATTAAACCAGCAGGTGCAGCTCTTTCTATAAATGAAAAATTACCAGATGGAAGTCCAGATAAACGCAGAATTGTTTGTATTGGTGGTGGTACAGGACTGGCACCCTTTGTTAGCTTTGCTCAGCACTTACATGCAGTTGGTGATAAAAGAGAAGTCATAGTTCTACATGGTGCAAGTTACGTTGATGAGCTAAGTTACAGAGACCTCCTTACAGGATTAGAATAT
>JAUXKJ010000035.1 GCA_030624325.1 Nitrososphaerota archaeon | reverse complement strand
ATGTTTTCCATATTAAAAGCACTAGCAAGTCGTTGATCCATCATAGTGCTTCTGATTAAACGTACAAGAAGAAAATACTGTCTATTAATTTCGACATCTCTATCGGATAAAGTTTGAAGAGTAGTTTTGTCATCAGATATTAACGAATTTAGTGTATCATTAAACATTCCAAGAGCAATTGTACTCATTCTTCGTAAAATTTTTTCTGGATTTAATGAAGTTGCGTCTAATAAAAATTGAATATTGATGTTAGAAGAATCTTCTTCAACAATTTCTACACCAACTAATCTTCTCATAGAATCTCTTATCTTCTCACGTTCATTGACTGGGATTGTTGTTTTGCCTTTAATTTGTATAATGTCATAACCAAGCAAGTATGCACCAGTAAGATCTGCAGTAATGTTTTCTTCTTTTGGGAGAGGATAAGATATTACAACCTCTTTTGATGGTTTATTGTTTATGTCTACAGTAATAGAGATACTATTTGGTGCTGTTTCAAGCTCAACTTCTGTACTTTTAACAAGTTTGTGTGCATCAACCCATTCCTTTGGAAGTGAAACTAGAATACTACTTCCGATCTTTTGCAAGCGACGAATGAATTTAGTCAATTTATATCAATTTAATTAATTTAAGCCGAATTCTTATATCTTTTATCAAATTTAAACTCAGATCATATGAGAGGGGAAGCATTTTGTCCTGCACATGTTACTGGATTCTTCAAAGCTGAGTTAGATAACAAAAAAAATCCTGAACTAAACGGCTCATTAGGAGCTGGTTTTTCGATACTAGAGGGAGTTACAACTAGTGTTAGAGCTAGACCAAAAATCAAAAAAAGTGATTCTAATTTTCAACTAACTATTTCTGGTTATAAATCAGAAAATATTCAAGTTTCTGAATTTGTAATAAAACAATTTCTTAAACTTGTTAATGAAGAATTTTTCGTCGAAGTTCACCATGACATTTCTGTTCCGGTGGGTTATGGATTAGGATGTAGTGGTGCTGTTGCACTATCTCTTTCTATTGCATTAAATCAAGCACTTCATACGAAACTTTCTAGAACTCAAGTTGGACAAATTGCACATAATGCTGAAATAAAATGCCAAACAGGTCTTGGTGATGTTTTAGGATCTTATCATGGTGGATTTGAAATCAGAACTAAAGCCGGTGCTCCTGGAATAGGTTTAGTACAAAAAATGGATACCGATTCATCTACTGTAATATTGATTTGCTTTTCGCCCGTTTCAACTAAACAATTCCTCACTGAAAGAATGTCTTCAATTAATGGCTTGGGTGGAAAGATGGTCAAAAAGCTTGTTGAGTCAAAAAATTGTATAGAGTTTCAAGATATGTCACTCAAGTTTGCAAATTATGTTAATATAATTTCCCCAAGAATGAAACAAGTAATAAATGAATTCCAAGAGAATGGAATAAAATGTGGTGTAGCCTTGTTTGGTGAAACCATTTTTACCCTGATTCCAACTCAAATGGAAAATAAAGTGATAGAAATTTTGAAAAAATATCAAGACGGCATTATTATAAAATCTAAAATAGATAATGTCGGTGCAAGATTAACACAATAAGATTTCTAATTTTCTTTGAAAAGTATGTCTCTAATTCCAAAAAGTCATCCACGTGCTAAATCTCTACAAATTAGAGAAAGGTTAGTAGAAGGATTTGATCATGGTCTTGTTGCTAAAGAAGGTTTAATGGCGCATGGCAGAGGAGAAACTTTTGATTATCTTCTAGGAGAAAAAACTTTACCCACAGCCAAAAATGCAATTAAAGCTGCAGCATTAACACTTCTTTCTGCAAAATCACCTGTAATATCAATAAATGGAAACATAGCAGCGTTATGTTCACGGGAAATAGTACAACTTGCAAAGGTAGTAAATGCAAAACTAGAAGTAAATTTGTTCTATACGAATGAAAAAAGGAAAAACAGCATTGTAAAAATTCTAAAAAAACATGGTGCTAGGCATATTTTAGGCATAAATAGTAATTCTTCAAAAAGGATTTTGAGTCTAGATAGTGCAAGACGTGTTGTAGACAAGGATGGAATTTTTCAAGCAGATGTAGTTTTAGTCCCATTAGAAGATGGAGATCGTACACTAGCTCTTAAAAAAATGAGAAAAAGAGTGATAACATTTGATCTTAATCCCTTGTCCCGAACTGCTCAAACAGCTGACATTACAATCGTTGATAATGTTATTCGTGGAATGAAAGAGCTTCTGAGAGTTTCAAAAAAGCTATCAAAAAAACAAATTAATAATAAAAAAATCAAATTCAATAACAAAAAAAATCTTGCAAATACTATATTAGAAATTAAAAAAAATCTTGCAAAGAGGTTACCTAATGCATAAATCTGTAAAAGATATTATTTCTAAGAAAAAATCTGGAAAAAAGATTTCGGTAGTTACAGCATATGACTATACAATTGCATCACTTTGTGATAGAGCTAGTGTAGATATTCTGCTAGTTGGTGATAGTGGTGGCATGGTAATGCTAGGTTATGACAATACAATTCCTGTTACTATGGAACAAATGGAGTTATTTACTCAAGCAGTTAGTAGAGCAAGACAAAATGCATTGATTGTAGGAGATTTACCATTCATGTCTTATCAATCAAATATTTCAGATGCAATTGCAAATTCTGGTCGTTTGATTAAGGCAGGAGCTGACACTGTAAAACTTGAAGGAGGAAGTGAAATGACAGGAACCATTAAAGCTATTGTTGAAACTGGGATTCCAGTTATGGGACACATTGGATTACAACCACAAACTACAATGTTATCTCAAGGATATAGAGTTCAAGGTAAAACTGTAGAAGAAGCAACAAAACTAATTGATGATGCAAAAGCGCTTGAAGAAGCCGGAGTTTTCAGTATTGCTCTTGAAATGGTAAGTCATGAGGTTGCAAAAATAATCTCTGATAGCGTTAGTGTACCTACAATCGGCATTGGCTCTGGAAAGTGTTGTGATGGCCAAGTTCTAGTCATTCATGACATGCTTGGTATGTATGATAAACTAAAACCAAAATTTGTAAAGCGATATCTTTCATTATCAGAGGATATCACCAAAGCAGTAAAAGCCTATAGAAAAGATGTTGAATTGGGAAAATTCCCATCCAAAGAAAATTGGTTTTCAATGGATAAATCAGAATTTGAAAAATTACGCAAGGAAATTGACTAAGAAGAAATCAAAACCAAAGCATCCCTCTCTAGATATAGTAGAATCTTATGGTACAGAATTATCTGGTAAGAAAATTGTTTTGTGTGTTGCAGGTAGTGTTGCTGCATACAAATCAATTGAACTTGGCAGACTTCTAATGAGACATGGCGCTGATGTTACATGTGTGGCAAGTAATGCTGCTACTAAATTAATCAAACCAGATTATTTTAAGTGGGCAACAGGAAATGAAGTAATAACAAAACTAACAGGTAATTTAGAACACATACAGCTTGCTGATTATAAACAATCTGATCTAATCATTGTATATCCATCAACAGCAAATACCCTTGGCAAATTGGCTAATGGAATAGATGATACGCCCATTTCAACAGTACTAACAGTAGGGTTTGGATCAAAAATTCCAATTGTTATGGCCTTAGCTATGCATGAGGCCATGTATGAAAATGCAGCAGTTATTAGAAATATCAATTTTTTAAAACAAAAAATTGATTTTATATCCCCAAACATAATGGAAGATAAAGCAAAAGCTGCAGAGCCTGAAGATGTTCTTGAATATGTTTTGAAACGATTTGGGGCTTCCCTAAAACTACAAAACAAAAAAATTCTAATGACTGCTGGCCCTACCGTTGAATATATTGATCCTATCCGAGTTATAACAAACCAAAGTACTGGAAAAACTGGAGTTTTACTTGCGTCAGATCTTATTTCAGGAGGTGCAAAAGTTACTTTAGTGTATGGTTTAGGACGTGAAAAACCTCCAAATGGTGCAAAAGTAATTCATGTAAAAACAGTAAAAGAAATGTTTAATGCAGTTAAGCAAGAAATGAAAAAGAAATTTGACATAGTGATTTTATCTGCAGCAGCTTCAGATTATATTCCAACAAAAACCAATAAATCAAAAATCAAGAGTACTTCAAAACAAATAACTCTAAAGTTACAAAGGGCGCCGAAAATAATTGATCATATAAAAAAAATTCAAAAAAATGTTTTTCTCGTAGGATTTAAAGCAGAAACTAATCTAACTTGCAAAAAGCTTGAAGTTGAGGCAAGAAAAAAGCTTACAGAATCAAAGGCAGATATGATTATAGCAAATGATATTGGTTCTAAACGTTATCAAAAAGATCCTCAGTACAATAACGTATTAATCGTTATTCCTAAAGGAAAAGCGATTCAATCTGGATGGAAGAAAAAAACCCAGATTTCAAAATTTATTCAAAAACAAATTGAAAAGCAAATTTGATGTATTAGAAAAACTAGATTATAATTAGATCTTTTGAAAATTTGTGTAATAACATTGGTTTATCTTTAACTACTAGCGAATCTTCGATTCTTACTCCAAATTTTTTTGGTATATAGATTCCAGGTTCAACAGTTATTGCCATATTTTGTTTGAGTTTTGTTTCACTTTTTTGAGAAATATTAGGAAGCTCATGAACTTCAAGACCAATGCCATGACCGGTAGAATGTATAAAGTACTTTCCATAGTGTTTACTTTGAATGTACTTTCTGCAAGCTTCATCAACTGATTTGCATAAAGAATTTGGTTTTACAGAACGAAGACCCAATTTTTGGGAATTTTGTACAATTTCATAGATAATTTTGGCTTCTTCAGATATATTTCCCAAGCCAAATGTTCTAGTAGCATCACTAACATATCCCTTGTATCGAAGGGTGAGGTCTACTACAATCATGTCTCCATTACTAAATTTTCTATTGGTAACTTGTGCATGTGGTAGAGCACCATTTTGACCACCAGCAATGATTAATGGATTTAGTGTAGATTTGTAACCTGTATCAAACATCTCATTTTCAATCGCATACGACATCAAAATGGATTGCAATTCAGATTCTCTTTGTCCTTTTTTGATCTTTTTCGTGCAAAGTTCAAACATTTCATCTATAATTTTTGAGGCTTTTTTTAGAATTGATATTTCATTGGAATCTTTGATTATTCGTGCATTGTAGAATGGCTCTGTTGATTGTTTTATTCCTTTAATTGATTTTTTTAATGCCTCCATAGTATTGTAATTTTGGCAATCAGTACAAACTTTCTTTCCTTTCAATTTTGGAATTAAAGATGAGACTAGGCCAATCCCTCTTTCAGAACTAATGACGTTACAATCAAATGATTCTTCTTTTGCTCTACCTATCTCAAGTTCT
>JAUXKJ010000109.1 GCA_030624325.1 Nitrososphaerota archaeon | reverse complement strand
GTCCATTACCTTCCAATATTCTATATCTTGTCCTTGCTGAATTTTATCTTTGATTTCATCATCAACAAAGGTGACATCTAATGTTTCAAATGTTTCAGAGTCCATTACTTGAGTTCCCGAATCTGTCATAGAAATAATCTGGCCTGTTCTCTTATCAATAAGAGGAATATGGACTTGCATGCTAACAGGCCCCACATGAGGTCTTTTTTGTCCATCATAAATTCCGACTGCAACAATTCTTGCCTTGGCAGAACCGTGTTTTCCAGGTTTGCTAGTATCATATTCTACTATTCTACATGGCTCTCCTGTTGGTTGATCTGAGACAGGTAAGAGAATGTAAGATCCAATTTTCAGGGAACCCAGATCAGAAGGCTTGCTCATGCAAAAAAAGGCAGTTGGTTGATTATTTAACTTTATTATTTTAGCTTTTCAAGGAGAGAAAGACTAACAAAATTCGTCATAGTGATTCCTTTTCTACAAACATCACGTCTTGTTTTTTCACAATATTTGTTAACACTCTGATGACTTTTTTCACTTGCCACTTCTAAAACCACAATATTATCTTTATATGGAAAAGTGAATTTTTGCTCTTCACTACAATAAAGATCCATTTGTCCCATTCCAGCTTTGCCTACTTTGTCACGTTTTGCCACAACGTTTGCTACATCTCTAAAATCTTCTTCAGAATCGCTATACTCTAGATAATAAACAGAAATAAAATTGGTTTTTCCATCAACCTCTCTTTCAAAAAGATCATCATCAATGTTAAAAACAAAAGAGGGTTTATTCTGCTTGTGTTTTTCGACTTCTTTTGTAATTTTTTTGTTATCTTTGAATTTAGCTAAAAGGTAATGATTTGCATGTGATGCAAAGTATGGTTTGCTTTCATTGGAAAACGTTGCAGTGACAAAATACATGTTTTCAATATTTCTGGAATGAGCCCATGTGTCCTTTAGTTCAATACTATCATGATCGTGTAAATATGGGGTACATACATAACCGCCAATTAGGGGAATTGATTCCAACACTTTATTGCTGGATCAATAGGTCGCTATTTTAATTTTACATATAATTTCACCAGTGAGTATGTATAAAATCAAAAAAAACTAAGATAGCGTTTATTCATTTTTTCGATAGTTATTTAATACTTAAACACAGCGTCAATTCTGTCCCACGCTAGCTCAGCCTGGTAGAGCTTCCGGCTGTAGTCGTTGGCTTTTGGCTGACCGAATAACAGCCTATCAGGCACACAGAAACCGGGTTGTCGAAGGTTCAAATCCTTCGCGTGGGACGTACAACCAAATATTAAAAAACACATAAGAAAGTCCTAGAGTGATGAGCGCTGATTCTTGGACAAATTTAGATAAGATAGACCAAAAAATTATTGAAATATTAAACAAAAATGCACGAACCCCTTCTAAAGAAATTGCATCTGAGCTTAGAAAAACTGGAGAGGATGTTTCAGATAGAACCATTAGAAAAAGAATCGAGCGTCTTGAAAAAAGCGGAATAATAAAAGGTTACAGAGCAGTTCTATCAGATGTTTCTGAAACTAGTGAATATGAAGCGATGTTTATAAAATTCAAACCAACAAGGTCATTAGATTCTATAAAAGAATCAATTACCCAACACATTACAAGTTTTCCAGATTATCTTTTTGTTGCAGAATTGGAAGGAGAATGGAATATGCTAGTTGTTCTTAAAGTTGAATCTGGAAAAAATCATCCAACATCAAAAATAATTGAAAAATTCTCTGATCAAGTTGTGGATTACAGAATAAATAAATTCGACATTACAAAAGTAAATCTGTTACACATGTCGTTGTTATTATTATAGCGCAGAATATTCTGATTCAGCAGTTTCTAATGCATCTTTTAGATCATTAATTGTAAAGGGTTTTTGGATAAATGCAGTTACTCCAGTGCTAATTGTTTTGTTTGATCGTTTTGTAGTTTTTTCATCTGCTGTAATTAAAATAATTTGAGAATCAATTTTTTCTTCTAAGATTTTACTGGCAACAACGTCTCCATCAACATCTGGCAATCCCATATCAAGCAAAAATATTGGACTTTGAGAAGCATTAAACATTTTTTTGCTTTCTTTTATTGCATCTTTGCCTGTACTAAATGAAACTGTGTTATTGTATCCAAGTTTTTTTAGATAATTTTTTAATCGGACTACAATTGATTCACTATCATCAACTATAACTACAGGTCTTACAACATCGGTATTTGGAGGCGTTAGTTTCTTAGCTCTTTCATATGCTTTTTTGGCTTCATTGTAATTTCCAGCTTTGAGAAAACATTTTGAGGCACAAAGATAGGCGCTTTTTACTTTGTAATCATCTTCTTTTTTTGCAAAATTAAGAAAGAGTTTTCCTGCCTCTAAGGACTCATCAGTATTGTCTTTTCCATGACGAAGTCGGCTTTCTCCTGCTAAAATATAGAATATAGCAGATTTTATCGAATCTGTTTTCTTGTATTCGTTTGCCAAATCCACAAAAAGGTTGTATGCTGAAATATTCTGATGATTTTGCAGATGGGTAAATGCCAAGTGATAATCCTGAGCCTTTTGTCTTAACACAGCTCCGTTCTGAATTTATTTTATATTATGCTGTGGTAGTGCAAAATG
>JAUXKJ010000007.1 GCA_030624325.1 Nitrososphaerota archaeon | reverse complement strand
GTCAAAGGATTGCTTAGCACTCCGTGGGTATGAATTCCAGATTCATGACCAAATGCATTTTCGCCAACAATTGCTTTGTTTGGTTGAACCGGCACTCCTACAAGGTTTGAGATGTATCGTGAAGTGTCATAGAGTAATTGTGTCTTTATTCCTGTTTCCCACTTGGTATCAAATTGTAAGCACTGCAATGCCATTACAAACTCTTCTAAAGATGCATTTCCTGCACGTTCACCAATTCCATTAATTGTAACATGTGCGCACTGGGCACCTGCTTGAATTCCAGATATTGCATTTGCAACTGCTAAACCAAAGTCGTTATGACAATGTACACTAACTGGAAGTTTTGATGCCTCAATTGCATCTTTTGTAATTTCAGCAATGTATTGTGGAGTTGAATACCCAACGGTGTCAGGGATATCAATTCTGTCAGCTCCTGCTTTTGCAACTTCGCCAAACACTTTTTTTAAAAATTCTCGGTCAGATCTTGTAGCATCTTCTGCAGAAAACTCTACTTGGAGTCCTCGTGATTTTGCATATTCTACTGACTCTATTGCCTTTTGTAGTGCCTCATCTCTAGTAAGCTTGAGTTTGTGTTCTAAGTGAATGTCTGATGTTGCAATAAAATTATGAATGTATGTTAGTCCACAGTCTACTGCAGCATCAATATCTTTTTTATTTGTCCTAGTCAATCCACAAATTTCAGCTTTCAAGTTTGCTTCTGTAATTAGTTTGACTGCTTTTCGTTCACCTTCAGAAACTACCGGAAAGCCTGCTTCAATGGCATCTACGCCTAGCTCATCGAGTTTATGTGCAATGTGGAGCTTTTGTTCGGGAGATAATGCAACACCTGGAGTTTGTTCTCCATCCCTTAGTGTTGTATCAAAGATTCTAACTTTCATGCGCCAGTCCTCTGTAATGCTGCAACTCCAGTTCTTGCTGTTTCAATAATTCCAAATGGTTTTGCCAATTCTTCAAATGCGTTAATCTGGTCAGGGGTTGCAGTAAGCTCAACCATTATTGAATCCTTTTTGACATCATGAACTTTAGCACCATATGAATTTGCTAATTTGTTTATCTCCATGCTATCTTCGGCTTTGTTGATTTTAATTTTAAAGAGTATCAATTCCCTATACACCGTTTTATGCTCATCTAAACGTCGTACCTCTACAGTATCAATCATTTTATCAAGTTGTTTTACTATTTGTTGTACATGTTTTTCATCACCTTCTGTGGTAATAGTCATACGAGAAAATTCAGGGTCTGCAGTTACCCCTACTGAGATACTGTCAATGTTAAAGTTTCTCGACCTAAAGAGATGAGTCACCTTAAACAAGATTCCTGCTTTGTTTTCAACTAAAATCGATATTATTGCAACCATTGTTATCACTACGAGGGTAATATCATATCCTTTAACGGCGTGCCAGGTGCAACAAATGGTAAAACGTCTTCTAGTGGGTCAATTGGAATATCAATTACAGTTGTAACATTACTTTTGAGACCAGCCTTTATTGCCTTTTCAAGCTCATCAAGGGATTGTGCGCGAATTCCTTGTGCTCCGTAAGATTCTGCAAGCTTGACATAGTCTGGACAGTTTTTGAGATCAATTCCTATCATTCTCCTATCATAGAAGGTTCTCTGCCATTGTGCAACCATTCCTAATGAAAAGTTGTTTACTAAAAATACAATCACAGGTATATCTTCTAGCACAGATGTTGCAAGAGAGTTTTCTGTCATGTTAAAGCTTCCTTCACCTGCAATGTCAACTACTGGAACATCAGGTCTAGCTACCTTTGCACCAATTGCTGCAGGAAATCCCCAGCCCATGGTTCCTAATCCAGTTGAGCTAAAGAAAGTTCCAGGATGAATTACATCAAAAAATAACGAAGCCCACATTTGATGTTGTCCTACTTCAGTAGTAGTAATTGCTTCTTTAGGTAACACCTCTCTTAATTTTCTGAGAATTTTTGCTGCAGTCATTTCTCCTTTTGGTAGTTTCAAATTTTCTCTCCAGTACTCTTTAACCTCCTTTACATGCTTGATCCATTTGTTTTCATCAGTCTTTTTGATAGCTTTTTGCATGAGCATCTTTACCATTATTCTCAATGTTGCCTGCACATCCCCAACCACTGCGATTTGTGCATTCTGGTTTTTCCCAATTTCAGCAGGATCCACATCCATGTGTATAATTTTCAAACGTTTTTCAAATTCCTCAAAAGTTCCAACGGATCTATCAGAGAACCTTGTACCAATTGCTAAAACGCAGTCAGCTTCTACCATTAACTTGTTTGCTTCTGCATGTCCATGCATACCGATTGGCCCAAGTGAAAGAATATGGTTTTCTGGAAATGCCCCTTTTCCCTTAAAGGTAGTTACCACAGGTATCATCAATAATTCTGCAATTGATTGTAATTCTGCAAAAGCAGAACCAATGATCACGCCGCCTCCTGCTAAGATAATTGGTTTTTCTGCATTAAGAAGCATTTCAATTGCTTTTTCTATTTGAGTAAGATCAGGATCTGTCCACGGATGGTAACCACGGATTTTAAATTCCTCAGGAAAAGTCATTTGTCCTTCATTTTGTTGCACGTCTTTTGGAATATCAAGTAGTACAGGTCCAGGTCTGCCAGTTTCTGCAATGTAAAATCCTTTTTTCACAACTTCGGGAATTTCAGAAGGCGTTCTTGGTTGGAATGCATACTTTACACAAGGATTTGACATTCCAATAATATCACTTTCTTGAAAAGCGTCGCGCCCAATCATATTGACTGGAACTTGACCAGTAACTGCAATCATTGGAGCAGAATCTGCCTGTGCGGTAGCAATTCCAGTAAGGATATTTGTTGCACCAGGCCCAGAAGTTGCAAAACAAACTCCTGCTTTCCTGCTTACTCTACCAAAACCATCTGCCATATGTGCAGCAGATTGTTCATGTCTCGTCAAGATATGACGGATGTTGCTCTTGAAGAGCTCATCGTACATTGGAAGGTTTGCACCCCCAGGTAGCCCGAACACTTGCTTTACACCTTCTTTTTCTAAAGCAACCATCAACGCTCTTGCGCCAATCATATTTTCCATAGTATTATCACTCAAACATTTTCACCTAAATTAAATTTGTTAAAACTAGGCTGGTAATTTACAGCTTCAGGTCAACTAGCGATAAAATACTCAAAATGCTAGTTGAACGGGGTTTACTCATACCAGTCATCTATTGCATTCAAATATAATTAATAAACATTGCTGGCAAATCGATAAAAAATCATTAAAGAAATTTTTCCCAGTTTTGAAGCAAGCTCAAATCTCTTTCACAAGACTTAGATGTGTTCCTAGTAAAATTACACACGGTTTTGTCAGATTCAGAACAAATTATCAAAGTTATTGAAACATTCTTTGAGACTGGGAAAACAAAAAATCTTGCACCGTTACGAGATATTCAACTTGATGACCCAAACTTTTCTAGTTTCAGTGACGTTCCTCCCTATGATCTTAAAGATTACAAAACAACTATAGCACTTGAAGAGTTAAGATTTGTTAGTATTTCTGACTATGATTATGAAATAATGAATCCAAAAATTAGTATTTTCACAGATACTGCAGTCGTTGCGTTTGAATTACTTCAAAAAGGATTGCTAGTTGATAACAAAGCATACACCGGAGAACACATTTCCATTAAAGGAAGAGCAACTTTTGTTTTGATAAAAAAACCTACATGGAAAATTATTCATATTCATCTATCTAAGATTAAAGATGGATGATTTATTTTGATTTCTTTGCAGCTTTTTTAGTTTTAGCAACTGCAACTTGTTTTGTAAGAGTTTTTGGAGTCTTTTGATCTTCTTTTACAAGTTTTTTATACAAATCATGAGCTTCGTTCACTGTTACACGTCCATGAACAATAGAACGAACTGCTCTAATCATAGGTACTGGGTGTTCAGATTGCCAGATATTTCGTCCCATATCAACACCAGATGCTCCTGCATCAAGAGCATTTTTAGTTAATTCTAATGCTTCTTTTTCTGCTAGCTTTGGACCACCTGCAATGATTACAGGAACTGGACAGCTTTCAACTACTTTTTCAAAGTCTTCACAATAGTATGTCTTAACCATATGAGCACCAAATTCTGCAGCTATTCTACATGCAAGCGAGAGATATCGTGCATCTCGTTTTCCAAGTTCTTTTCCAACAGCGGTTACTGCAAGAACTGGAATTCCATATTCTTCGGCTTCATTAATTAAATTACCTAAACTAACTAAAGAATCATGTTCGTGTTTTGCACCAACAAAAATAGACATTGCAAGGGCACTAACGTTTAGTCTAATTGCATCTTTTACACTTGTTGTAATTTTTTCATTTGAAAGGTCACTTCCAATGATGCTAGAACCTCCAGAGACTCGAAGAACTACAGGTATAGAAAATCGTGCATCAACTGAGGTTCTCAAAACTCCACGAGTTAACATCAATGAATCACAATATTTCAAAATAGGACGTATAGTCTTACTTGGAACTTCTAATTTCTCGGTGGGACCTAAAAAGTAACCATGATCAACTGCTAACATCACTGCTTTACCATCTGTAGGATTGATTATTCGGGAAATCCTATTTTTTAATCCCCAGTCCATTGATCTTCGTTTTTCAAAGTGCTGTGTTGCCTTTCTTAAGCCTTTCTCAACTTGTAATTATTATCTTCATAGAGTCTGAACCATTGTGAGCATGTTCAAAGGCTTTTTGAGATTCTGAAAGGGAATAAGTATGCGTGATTAGTTTTTTTACATCAACTTTTGAGGACTCGATTAATTGTAATGCTGATTTTGTATCATGATCTGATGCTGCATAACTTGTAACCAAAGTAATTTCTTTTGAATAAACGATGCTCATATCCAAATCTAATTTTGCACCCTTTGATGGCACTCCAAATAAAACTACAGTACCTCCCCTTCTTGTAAGATCAATTGCATCAATAAACGCGTGAAGATTTCCAGTTGCAACAATGCTTACATCAACTCCGCGACCATCAGTTTCGTTGAGAATTGTTTCTTTCCGTTGAGAGTCATCAGATTTTAATGCACTAGTAATTCCAAATTTATTTGCAAATCCCAAGCGAAAATCATTGATATCAAAACAAAAAATTTTACTGGCTTGTTTGGTTTTAGCAAGCATTACATGCATCATGCCTGTTGCACCAACGCCAAAAATTGCAACTGAATCATTTTTTTGAAAGGAAATTTTATTCCAAGCTCTAATACAGCAAGCCAACGGTTCAATCATTGCTGCCTCTTCAAAGCTCATTGAGTCAGGAATTTTGATTACTCCACCATGTTCAACATTCCATTTGGGAACAATAAATTCTTCGGCTAGTCCACATGGTGACAAATTGGTCTCATAGTATTTTTCACACATGGTTTCATTGCCATGAAGACAGTAGTGACAAGAATAACACGGAACATGATGATGAACAAAAACTCTGTCTCCTTTTTTGAGATTTTCAACTTCAGCTCCTACCTCAAGGATTGTTCCAGAAGGTTCATGTCCCAGTTTCATTGATGGTTGCCCGTATTGACCAAAAACCTTCTCAAGATCTGAACCACAAATTCCACATGCGTGCATCTTTACCAAAATGTCACCTGTTCCATGACTTTGTTTTTCAAAGTCTTCGATTACAACCTTGGAAGCTTCTTTTATCACTACAGCTTTCATGCCACATTTCAGGTATGTTTGGTATAAGTACATTAAAGGAATTACAAAAACTGTTTATTTTTTCTCAACAGTACGCTCAATCTGAACATCGATTCTGTTAATATTCTAATTTTATTAAAAAAATTAATGTCAAGATGGGATGATAAGAATTTAGGTTACAATTATGACCGCACATTAGATGATGAACAAGAGGCCCATCTTTTAAAGAAGCTTCAGGACTATCAAGAACTTGAAAAAAAGGAGATAGTAAAAAGAAGATTTTTTGAAGCATCCAACCAAAGAAAACCTGGAAGTTGGACAAATCGGTTTATTCTTGCTTCAATTATCCAAGCTGCAATAATTGCATCTATGACAATTTTTCTTGTAACAGTTCAGCTAATGCATTCTGAAATTAACTTGATGCAACTGCTGTCATCGTCATTTGATGGACCATCAAAGTGGTTCTTTTTTGGATACATCATGTATATGACATTAGTTGTTGCAGTTGCATTAACCGCAGTATTTTATTATCAATTAGAAGCAAACATGAAAAAAGAATTTCGAGGATTCAAAAATATTCTTGCAGGTATTCATCTTTTCGGAATGAATGTTGGAGGAACGTTAGCAACAATATTTTTGATGTGGTTTGGTCTCGATGGTTCTGGGATTTCAAATCTTGTTTTAAGTGGTGTGACTGAAATAGAATCAAAAGTTGAAAATATAGAACAATTTACAAATATAATTGGAGTTTTTGCTACAATTTTTGCAGTGGGAATTTTAGCTGGAGGAATTGCTTTTTTAACAACTTATTTTCAAAAAAATCCAAATTTTATTAATCAAAAACCGTCTTCATTTGAATTCAGAAATAACTTTACTGAATTTGACAGATTATAAAAGTTAGACACCTAGTATTTTTTTGAGCATTGCGCGATAATCAACTTCAACTTTTTCACTACCTGGGGCAGGTAATGAGAAAACCAATGTGTCTTTTTCTGTTCGCAAAGTAGTTAGCTGATCATCAATTGGGTTAGAGATATCCTCGCTTACTAAAACTAAACCAACATCGGTGTCATCAGTTAGTTTCTTTATTTCTTCTAGTGCTTTTTCAGGGTTTTCTACAATAATTCCTTCGATACCTGCTAGCTGCGAACTGGTTACAAAGACTCGGCTACCGACTGTAACAATTCTCACATTTTGCGTTTTTTTCCAAGTAATTTAACCCTTTATAGGATAATTGAAATTATTTTGGAAACGTTGATTTAGTTTTGTTACAATGAAAAATTATGGTAGAAATCGACAAAGACAAAGACATGTATCTTTTTTTGCATGGCAGAATGGACCTTCAACAAAAATCAGTTGATGCACTTGTATCAAATGGTGTTTCAAAAGATAAAATCATCATAGCAATGCCAGACAAAGTTGGAAAAGAAGGTGACTATATGGCAATGTTGTGGATGCCTCCAAATCCTGACCACATAAAAATTCAAAAAATTACAAAAGTTGAACCTGTTGAACCAGAGGGTATGATTGGATTATGGAAAGGAGTGTCAAAAGATGATCTATTTGAGATTAAACTAGAATAATTTACAAATCCGAGATTAAACCAGAAATAAAATCTCCAAACTCTTCATCTGAGAATTTTATTAATTCCACTTTATTTTGTTTTTGTGCCAACATGAGAGATTCCAAGTGATAACATCCTTTTTTCCCATCAGAGGAATTAAAATAATAACTGGGGCAGGAACAAAATTCCAAATCTGGATCAAGCCAATGTTCTTTTCCTTTTCCTACAACTGTCCAAATTTTACGGTTACTTGGCTCAAACAAGTGAAGTTTAACGCGTTTTTCTGAAATTACTGATTCAATTTTGTTAGGATCTTTGCTCACAAGGATTTAATTCCAATGCCAAGTATATTTTTGGTGGTCAAAACAAAAATAGTTCCTTTTCAGCCGGTTCTAATTTTAGATGATAAAAAGAGAAGCATTGTTGTAACTGATTTGCACATAGGATTTGAGAGCAGTTTAGCTTTGAAAAATATTTTTGTTGGAAAAAATACTACCATTAACGAAACAATCACAGAACTAGAATCAATTATAGAATCGACAAAAGCAAAATCATTAATTTTATTGGGAGATGTGAAATCAAGCATCAAATCTATTTCTAAAAATGAATGGGATGAAGTTCCTTTATTTTTTAAAAAAATGAGTGATAAAATTGATACGATTTTAATTCCTGGAAATCATGATGCTAATATACAAAAACTTATTCCAGAAGGCATTACTGAAGTGGGGTCAGCAGGGTTAGTTATTGAAGACGTTCTTTTAACACATGGTCACACAATGCCTTCTGAAAATTTTTCACATGTAGATAAAATAGTAATGGGTCATGTTCATCCAGTATTTTTTCAAGACGAGTCAGTTGTAAATGGGCAGAGGGTTTGGGTATCAATAAAGACAGATAAAGAACAGATTTTTTCTTCAACAACTGGAGAGTTAGATATTACCATAATTCCATCATTTAACAAATATTTCTATGCAACACACAAAAAACAATACAAAAAATCAATTTCCCCAATAATTGAAAAAATCAAAGAGTTTTCTTCGGCCAAAATAGTTACACTAGATGGCACTATTATTGGCAATGAATCTATGATAAAACAAGTCCTCTAGTTTATTGGGTTGTAAGGCTCTAGTGGTTTTTTTGTGGTTTCGTTTTTTTGTAGCCATTCAAGAGTTTTTACAAAGGATTCAGCCAATTCAATCGTGGTAAGAACCGGAATTCCAAGTTCTAATGATTTTCTTCGAATTTGGTATTCATCATAAAGCATTCCTACATATTTTTCTAAGGTAGAAGTACTTGGGATGTTAATAATAAAATCAATTTTTCTCTCAAAGAGCAAATCAGCAATGTTTGGTTTTCTATCGGGTTCACTGATTTTATAGACAACTCCAATTTCGCCGAATTTTTCCTGCAAAAATTCAGCAGTATGTTCAGTTGCAAGAATCTTAAAGCCAAGATTTTTGAGCGACGCAGTAGTTTGTAAAAGTTTTTCTTTATTTTCTTCTCCTCCGATGGTGATTAACACAGTTCCTTTCTTTGGGAGAGAATAACCTACTGATGTCAATCCTTT
>JAUXKJ010000048.1 GCA_030624325.1 Nitrososphaerota archaeon | reverse complement strand
GTTGAATCTTTACAGCCAAGGCAGTGTAATTAATCAAATCCATTTTCATGCAATCGTAAATTGAACGATTTTGAGTAATAATCTCTCTAACAACCTCAGGAACAGAGGCATTCATTATACGCATACAAAATATTATATAATGTCAATTATATTAGGATTATGTAATATATCAGTATAAACACCGATATACTTATATAATGTCATAGGTATTACATACTATAGGTGAATATGACATATGTTCTTTGATGATGAATTCGATAGGCTCTTCAAGAGAATGTCTAGATCATTCATGAATCTAGATGATGTTTTCGAAGAGGTTAGAGGAGCTGGCGATACCAAAAGTTACGGCCCATATTATTATGGTTATACGATGGCCATTGGACCTGATGGAAAGCCAGTAGTAAAAGAATACGGAAATGTAAAACCAGGATTACTTCCAACCTCTGATACTAGAGAACCACTTGTGGATACTTTGGTAGATGAGAAAGAAAAGGTTCTCAAGCTAGTTGCTGAAATGCCTGGAGTTGAGAAAAAAGATGTCCAAGTTGTTGTAGAAGACAAGACTGTACAAATTGATGCAGAACATGGTGAAAAAAAATACCATGCCAAAGTGCCCATAAAATTCATAGTAGACAAAGATTCTGCCAAGGCATCTTATACAAACGGAATTCTTGAACTAAAGTTCAAGCTGGTAGAGCATGAAAAGCCGAAAGGCAAAACTGTGGAGGTTCAATAAAACCTCTTTTTTTATGGTGAATAGATATGAGTGAAATTGTACTAAAAATTGCTGAAATCCCACAACAACATGTTGGTAAAGGTAGAGCAATAATTGATCCAAAAATTATAGAAGATACCAAATGGGAAACTGGTCAAATTTTAGAATTAACCCACAATAAAAAAACGCATGTAAAGCTATGGCCAGGCTCAACTGAAGACTATGGAAGTGGAATTATCAAAATTGATGGATTAACTAGACATAATATTGGTGGAGGAATTGGTGATAATGTAACTGTAAAATATGTTCAAGCTGAAGCAGCAGATCAAATTGTTTTATCGCCTACAGAAAAATTATCAATTGATGAATCACAACTACATGAAGTAATGATCAATACTTTTCAAAATCATGTTTTTACAATTCATGATTCCATAGTATTGCCAACTCATATGGGAGGCAAAATTCAATTTATTGTAACTAGTACCAAACCTGCAAAACCTGTAATAGTTACAGAAAACACTATTTTCAAACTTGGTTCTATGACTAAAGCCATTGATGCCTCAATCCCAAGAATGACCTACGATGATCTTGGAGGTTTGAAAAACGAAGTCCAAAAAATAAGAGAAATGGTAGAGCTCCCATTAAGACATCCTGAATTATTTGAAAAAATAGGAGTTGAAGCTCCAAAAGGTGTTTTACTATATGGTCCTCCAGGAACAGGAAAGACACTTTTAGCTAAAGCAGTTGCAGGTGAAACCAACGCTAACTTTACTTCGTTGAGTGGACCAGAAATTATGGGAAAATTTTACGGAGAAAGTGAAGAAAGACTAAGAGAATTTTTCAAACAAGCTGAAGAAAATGCTCCAAGTATAATCTTCATTGACGAAATTGATTCAATTGCGCCAAAAAGAGGAGAGGTATCAGGAGAACTTGAAAAAAGAATTGTTTCTCAATTACTTAGTTTAATGGATGGAATGAAAAGTCGAGGAAAGGTTGTAGTTATTGCTGCAACAAATCGACCTGATTCAATTGATCCCGCTCTTAGAAGACCAGGTAGATTTGATAGAGAAATTGAAATTGGAATTCCAGATCAAGAAGGAAGATTACAAGTTTTAAACATCCATACTCGAGGAATGCCAATTAATGAAAAAGTAGATTTGAAAGAAATCTCTAAAATCACTCACGGATTCGTGGGTGCTGACTTGGAATTTCTTGCAAAAGAAGCTGCCATGAGATCTCTTAGAAGAATCATGCCAGAAATTGATTTTGATCAGGAAAAAATTTCAACAGAAATATTACAAAAGATTCAGATCACAAACGAAGATTTCAGAGATGCATTAAAGGAAGTCCGCCCATCTGCACTAAGAGAGGTTTTAGTCCAAACCCCCAATGTTACATGGGATGATGTTGGCGGTCTAGAATCACTAAAAGAAGAATTACGTGAATCAATAGAATGGCCTATCAAACACAAAGAGGCATTTGAATTTGTAAATGTTCAAACACCAAAGGGGATTTTATTACATGGTCCTCCAGGAACTGGAAAAACTTTGATTGCAAAGGCTGTTGCAAAAATGACTGAATCTAATTTCATTAGTGTAAAAGGACCTGAATTGCTATCAAAGTGGGTAGGAGAATCTGAAAAAGGAGTAAGAGAGATCTTTAGAAAAGCAAGACAAGCTGCTCCTTGTATAGTGTTCTTAGATGAAGTAGATGCAATTGTACCAATACGAGGTACTGGATCAGGCTCTCACGTAACCGAAAACGTAGTTTCACAAATCCTAACAGAAATTGATGGTTTAGAAGAACTTCATAATGTTCTGATAATTGGCGCTACAAATAGACTTGATATCGTAGATCCAGCCATTTTAAGACCAGGAAGATTTGACAGAATTATTGAAGTTCCAATGCCAGATGCAAAGGGTCGTGAAAATATATTCAAAATCCACACAAAAAAGAAACCACTTGAAAAGGATGTAGACTATGCAAAACTAGTAGTGCTTTCTGATGGATTCAGTGGAGCAGAAATTGCAGCAGTAGCAAATAGGGCTGCCATATCTGCTTTGAAGAGATATGTGGGTGGAAAAACTCAATCAGTCAAGGAAATCAAGATTTCACAAAAGGACTTGGTAGATGCAATAAAGAAGGTTCGTCCAAGCCTTTCAAAAGTAGAACAACCTTTATCCCAAACAATCAGATAATGAGTGGTATGAAATTATATCTTGATTTTGAACCATGTCAAGAATGTAAAACCATGATGAAGGAACTTGCAAGCGCAGAGATATTGTTTGCCGATGACAAAATAAGGGCAGACGAATCTGCAAAATTTCTTCGACATCTAACCTACAATCATACCGAGGTAGTAAAGGCAATCATGAATGACTTACCAAAACAAAAACGAAATCAAGAGTATGATTGGTTCAAATAACATCTTCCTTATATGGAAAAAACCATTACTAATTGTAAATGACTAAAGAAGCTATCCTATATGAGAAATTACCTAATGATAAGGTCCTATGTACTGCATGTGCTAGATATTGTGAGTTAGGCAAAGATCAAATTGGTCTATGTGGAATTCGTGGAAACGAAAATGGTAAGCTTCAACTTTATGTTTATGGAAAAGTTATAGCCGGACACGTAGATCCTATTGAAAAAAAACCTGTAACTCATTATCATCCTGGAACGAAAATTTTTTCGATTGCAACAACTGGTTGTAATTGGCTTTGCAAGTATTGTCAAAACTCTGATATTAGTCAGAGAAGGAAAGTGGAAGGAACAGACATGACGCCCCAACAAGTGGTAGATACTGCCATTGAATACGGAGCACAAGGAATAGCTTACACATACAACCAACCATCAATTTTTATTGAATTTGCAAGAGATTGTGGCGTATTAGCAAGAAAGAAAGGACTCATCAACATTTTTGTTTCAAATGGTTATGACACACCTGAAACAGTGAAAATGATGGATGAATTTTTAGATTGTATTACTGTAGATTTCAAAGGAAGTGCAGAACCAGAATTTACAAGAAAATTTATTGGAGTTCCAGATCCTAAACCAATCTTTGATACCCTAATAGAAATTAGAGATAAAACAAAAATTCATGTCGAGATTACTGACCTAATAGTTCCAAAGGTAGGCGACAGTTTAGAATACGCAAAAAAACTTTCAAAATTCGTTTACGATGAATTTGGACCAGAAATGCCAATTAGCTTTTTGAGATTTCATCCCGATTACAAAATGATGGATTACGAACCAACCCCAATCAAAACCCTTGAGAAACATTATGATATTGCAAAAAAAGAAGGTCTAAAGTATGTATATCTAGGAAACGTCCCTGGTCATCCCTGGGAACATACCTATTGCTCTGAATGTAATAAGATCGTAGTGAAAAGATATGGATTTGACATTCAAGGATGGAACATGGATGAATATAACAAATGCAAATTCTGTGGAAACCAAATCCCAATCATTGGTCCTTTACATAAAGATTACAAACAAAATAGATTTCAATTCGTAAATTAAATCGCAACAGCTCTTACTGGAGAACCTGTTGTATTTTTTAATTTAAGCGGTAAAACAATTAACTTGAAAAAAACACTATGAATTTTTTCTAAATTACACAAGTTTTCTAAAACGAGAATATTATTTTTTAATAGAATGTGATGAACGTCAAATTTTGGATTTTTGCCTAAATCTATACTTGGAGAATCAATACCTACTAAATTCAGATTTTTTGAAATCAAATACTTTGCAGCAGATGTTCCTAAACCTGGATTACTCTGGAAATAAGATTTCTTTTGCAAATTTTTTTGCCATCCTGTTGAAAAAACAACAGTTGAGTTTTTTGGAATTTTTCCGT
>JAUXKJ010000013.1 GCA_030624325.1 Nitrososphaerota archaeon | reverse complement strand
CTTGCTCATAAGGATGTTGAAAAGCTACGAAAAGTGGTCGAAGATCTTTATACCATTGCAAAAAATTCTGGTTCTGATATTGCACGATTGGGAGAAGAAAGAATAATTGTTACTCCACATAGTGTAAAAATTTGGAAACCACAATATGATTTAAAATAATTAGTTGTATCTAGAAAGTTTAATTAGAATAATTTAATTGCTTCTTGGATTTGTGGATAATGGGTAGGAATTCTAAACATTCTTCGAATTGACATTGATAGATTTTCTGATTTTCTCCTTTCACCATGATTTACAAGAACTCTTCTAAGCTTTGGTCGAAGCTTATGAACGAATGAGATTAATTGATTGTAATCACTGTGTCCACTAAAACCATCTAGTCTTTCAATTCCACAGTTAATGTTAACAACTTCAATTTTTCCTTCCTTACCCAAAAGTGAAACCTGTCTTGCTCCATCTAAAACTCTTCTACCAAGCGTTCCATTTACTTGATATGAAACAAAAAGTACCTTGTTCTTTTTATCAGGAGCTATATTTTTGAAGTATTCAAGTACAGGTCCACCTTCTAACATTCCAGATGTTGCAATTATAATACAGGGAGACCCTTCTCTAAGAGGTTCTTCGCGTGCATCTGGATGTTCTACGTTAGTGAAATATTCAGAATCAAAAGGATTATCATCTGTTTCTAAAATTTTCTGTTTTAGTTCACGAGCAAGGTATTCTGGATACGCTTCATGAATGGCAGAAGCTTCTGAAATCATTCCTTCCATAAATACTGGAGATTCAATCATTTGTCCTGATTTCATATATTGATCGATTACCAACATAATTTCTTGCGCTCTACCAACTGCCGGGATTGGAATCAGAACCTTCCCGCCATCAGCTAAGACGTTATTTATTGAATTAATAAAAGCAGATTCTACTTCCTGTCTTGTAGGTTGTAAGTCCTCTTTTGCACCATAGGTACTTTCTATAAGTAGAGTTTCAACCCTAGGGAAATTCCAGTGTGCACTCTCAAACAAAATACTTCTTCCAAATTTAATATCTCCAGAATAAACAAAATTATGATCGCCATTTCCAATATGAAAATGACATAAAGCCGATCCCAGAATATGACCAGCGTTTGCTAAAACGAGTTTTATGTCAGGAGAAATATCAGTTACAGTTCCGTAAGGAATTGTAATAGTTTGTTTCATAATTTGTTTAACATCTCTATCCGAATAAATCGGAGTTCTTCCCTGCGCTGATGCAACCTTGATCGCATCAAGTTGGATTAGGTTCATCATAGGTAGAGTAGGCTCAGTACAGTAGATGGGTCCTTTGAACCCATATTTGCAAAGAACTGGTAAAAATCCTGTATGGTCAAGATGAGCATGGCCAATTACTACTGCATCAAGTTCATCTAAGGTAATGTTAGCCCAATCAAGTCTTGGGTAAGATTCCATTGGACTTCGTGCACCAGGGTTTACACCACAGTCAATCAGAATTTTACTATCTGGTGTAGTTAGGAGCATACAGGAACGGCCCACTTGACCGAATCCTCCCAGCGTAAATAATGAAACCTCGGATCTTTGGGCAAGTCTTGGACGGAAAATTTTCTCACCAACTTGTTTGAGTTGTTTGCCCCTATCTACAGATGAAACCTTGAGGTTGTAATTTATTGCCTGTATAGTACTAGATGGATTTGTAGTGGCTTTTCTAACACGTAATTTCCAGCCAGTTTTTTCAGTCACTTCTGCATGATTAAAAACTTCAGAGTTTTTCTGAAGCAGCCACGGCCTTTTTACTTCAACTGAAACTTCACCAGTAGCAGTATCAAAGAAGGTTCCTTGTAAATCGGCATCGTTTGGAATGCTTTGTGTTAGTATATGTCTTGCATCTTCTTCCAATTTTCTTATAGATTCATCTGTTCTAACTACAATTCTTTTCTTGATGACGTTTACAAGGTTAGAAATAATTTCATTATGTTCCATCAAGTAGCGTGGAGATGTAGTGTAAAGTGCAATGCGAGGACCTTCATAATCAATTTTGGTGACTTTCGCATCTTTAGGTATACTTTGCAGTATTGTTGCCATTACATTTTGGCCTGGAGATAATTCTTTTTGTTGTTGTTTTCTTTGCATTAAATCACTATAGCGTGATGATGGCTTTTTTTTGTTCATTTGTCAAAAGACGGAATCCATCTTTGTCTAAAATTGCGATATTGATTCCATCGCCGGTTCCAATATTTCTGGTAATAGCTGCTTTGACAGCACGTAGTGCTATAATTTTAGCATCTTCAACACTTAGATTTTCATGGTATTCTTCTTCCATAAGACCATATGCTACAGGTGAGCCACTCCCGGTTGTAACAAAAGTTTTCTTTTCAACAGAACCAAACATGTCAATATTATACAAATCAGGTCCTGTTTTGTCGTAACCACCTACTAATATATCAGCAATGAATGGATAACCACGATTCTGATGAAAAATTAGTGAAGTAAGTCTGGTTAATGATTTGATAGGAATTGGTTCTTGTTTTTGTATTCTATGCAAGTTTGCATGATAACGTAGAATATCAGTAATGTTTTGGGCATCTGCTACTCCACCTGCCATAGTCATGCCAGCATGTTCATCAATTTTTTGGATTTTCATAGTGTTGTTATTTGCAATAAAATAACCTGCGCTAGCTCGCATATCAGCACATAGGATAACACCATCTTTGGCTTTGATTCCTACTGTGGTAGTTCCATGTAATATTTTTTCTTCAACGTTATTTGACAAAAAGACACCTATTAGAGATAATATCAAAGACACAACACCCTTTTAAATAACTTTTTGTTGGTGCCAATTTGATAAACAGTGGTAAAAAATCAAGATCGTGCTCCCTCGCACACGATGGAGTTGCCAAGATTAATTGTGATAGGAGATAAAAACATCGATAAATTTGGCAGTTTTTTAAAATCGTTAAATAATCCAAAAAAAATATCGATCGTTTCTGGACCTCATGTTAAAAAATTAATTCAAAAAAAAATTGAAAGATCACTTAATTCTTCCAAAATAAGATTTGTTTGGCATCATGCAAAATTAAATGATGAAAAGTCTATTAAAAATACTCAAAACGATGTAAAGAAAGACAAAAATGATCTCATTATAGGAATTGGTGGCGGTCGCTCAGTTGATATAGCAAAAATGATTGCTTTTAATTTGAAAAAGCCTTTTGTTAGTATGCCTACTGCTGCATCCCATGATGGAATCGCTAGTCCTTTTGTCTCAGTAAGAGGAGATAAACCACATTCCTTTGTTGCAACTGCACCCCTAGGTGTGTTTGTTGACATTGATATTATAAAAAAAGCACCCAAGAGATTACTAGCTAGTGGATGTGGTGATTTAGTTGCAAATATCATTGCTGTTAGGGATTGGGAGCTAGGGCGTGATAAGACTGGTGAGTATTTTGGTAGATATTCAGCAAATCTTGCTTCGATGAGTGCAAAAATTTTAATGGAAAACTCTGCCGTTTATGCAAAAAAAGGACTAGATGTTAGAGTAATTGTTGAAGCATTGATTAGTGCCGGTGTTGCGTCTTGTATTGCAGGAAGTAGTAGACCATGTTCAGGTGCTGAACATTTGTTTTCTCATGCTTTAGACCAACTTGCACCAGGTGTTGGACTTCATGGAGAAAAATGTGGTATTGGTGCAATAATGATTGCAAAACTACAAGGTCAAGATTGGAAAAAAATTGCTAAAACACTAAAAAATGTTGGAGCACCTACAACTGCAAAAAAAATTGGTTTAAAGCAAAAAACTTTAGCAAAAGCTTTGACAATGGCTCAAGAACTACGGCCTGAAAGATATACGATTTTAAAAGAAATCAATATGACGGAGGAAAAAGCAATCAAGCTCGCAAAAAGCACAAAGATAATTTAGATTAAGCTGCTTTTTGCTCTACTGGTTTTTCTTCTTTGGTGGATTTAGTTTCCTGTGGTTTTGAAGCAGGTTCCTTCTTTTTGTTAGAGTATGTTTCAATAAAGTGAATTTTTTCTAGATTAGGAACAAATTTGAAAATATCTGTCTGTACAAAGTGTTTAATTATTGCTAAACCATCTGCACGGAAAATTTCTTCAGGAACTGTGATATCAAGTGTTTTATCATTTTTTTTAAAAATAATTTTAGAGTCTTCTACTAGAATGTGTCTTTTCAAAATTCCCGTAATTTTATCTTCATCTGATTCTAATGATTTTACAACTTTGACATCATAAAGAATAGTTTTACCTGCAAATCTATGGTTATAATCTACTTGAACTCTTCCGGATCCAATAAATCGTACAATTCCTTTTTTCTGATCAATTTCTATCGAATCACCAACAGAAACTTTGTCTGCGTCTTCTCCAAGTTTACGCAATGGAATCATTCTTACTTTTCCTTTGTCTCGCTCACCAAAGCCCTTATCAGGAGTAACTTCAACGGTTGGTGTATCTCCAGAATTTGTATTTACTAAAGCTTCATCTAGTCCTTTGATCACCCAGGACTCTCCTACAGAAACGAGTTTTGGTTGATACTTTATGTTTGGGTCATGAATTGAATGTTTTTTTGCATCTTCTTCAATTGTGGTTTCAAAAACTTCGTTAGTGTCTTTTACTTTTGCAGTATAATCTACTAAAATTAATGAACCCTTGCTGAAAGTCAATGTAATCGCTTCCGAATTTCCTTATATGAATTTAACATTGATTTAGAGTGGCTTTAGTTTTTCTTCTGCTACGTGCAAAGCATCTGATGCATTTGTTTTGTAACCCATCATATCAAGAGTAGATGAAATTGCAGAAATTGTTCTCATAACGTGGTATCTGTGAACTTCTCCCATACATCCTACTCTGAAAACTTTACCTTTTAGATTTCCAAAACCACCAGCAACAAGTACACGGAATTTTTTAGCTAGAGTATTTCGAAAAGTGTTATCTTCCAGTCCTTCTAGATAATTTAATGCAATAATGGTGATTGAACGATCTTCTTCTTTTGCAAATGGAGTAAGACCAATTGCACTTAATCCTGAATATAGTGCGTCTGAACAAATTTGATGTCTTTTAATCCTAGCTTCCATACCTTCTTCAAGAATCATACGAAGTGCTTCTCTGTATGCATAAAGAAGTGGTAGAGCAGGAGTAAAAGGAGTATGTTTTGATTCTTCATAGTATTTGAAATATCTGGCTAGATTGAAGTACATTGTTGGGGGAGGATTTTCTATCATGTATTTTTTAGCTCTTGGGCTTATAGAGATCGGTGAGATTCCTGGTGGTGCTGCTAAAGCTTTTTGAGAACCAGTCATACACACATCAATATTCCATTTATCTACAGGAAGCTCAACTCCACCAAGTAAAGAAACAGAATCTACAACATAGTAAGAATCATTACGAGAGGTAAGCTCTGATATTTTATCTAGATATTTGACTTGAGTTCCGGTGGAGGTCTCATTATGAACGACATAGAACGCTTTGACATCTTTGTTGTTATCAAATGCCTCCTTAACTTGATCTAATGTAGCGTTAGTTCCTGGCTGTGTTTCAAGTTTTATTACATTTGCGCCTTGCCACTCTATCATTTGTGAGAGTCTACTACTAAATTCTCCATTGACTGGAATTATTACTTTATCTCCTTTCTTAATCAAATTGACTACAGAAGCCTCTACAGCTCCAGTACCAGATGCTGAAAGTGCGACAACATCGTTTTTTGTTTGAAAAACCTCTTGTGTTTTTTCTATTACTTCTGTGTACAACTCAACAAAGTCTGGGCTTCTATGATTAATGATATGAGTAAACATGGCTCTCATAACTCTTTCAGGAACATTGGTAGGTCCAGGTAACATTGCTAAATATTCCAAATAATTTCGCCTGACAGGCATTCTTAGTTTGCTTTATTTATAATTAAAGACGCTCTAGTCGTTCTTTCGCACTAATTTTTTGCAAAACTCTTTTGGTTCCATCTGGAACAAGCTCCTGCCAATTTTGGTCAGTTACAATTTTTTCTCGAATATTTGTTCCTGAAAGAATTTCTCGTTTAGTAAAAGGTACTTGTATCACATTTGTTCCTCGTTTTGAATAAAGGGATTGAGTCATCTCATCGTTAGTAAAAACTACTTCAAATTTTGGTAATAGTGAATCAGCGTTTTCAATCCATTTTTTATGATTCTCCAAATCTGGAATAAAGTAAATTTGGATTCGTTTAGATATTGATTCATCGATTGAAGATAATATCATCTCTTTTCTTTCTTCTGCACTAAAGGGATTATTTTTGTGAACTGGTTTATTTGAGCTACCAATTCCAACTAGTAAGTTGTCGACTTTTGTTAAAGCAAAGCGTAAGCCATCTAGATGACCCAAATGAAATGGTTGAAACCTTCCAATTAAAAATCCGTTCATATTCCAACTCGTAGCATTTTATTTAAAAAACTATTTAACTTCAAATTCCAGCCTTCAACAAAGCTGCCATAAACAAGACAGCTACCGATAGCATTACGATTACTTCACCAAGAATTATTATTTTTGTTCGTAGTTTTTGTATTTGTTTTTCTGACATTTTTTTTGTCATTATTTTTTCTTCTACTTCTCTTCTAATAATTCTGATATGTATTACATATGTAATTATTATTGCAATAACTAAAATTATTTTTATTGTTAAGAGACTACCATAACTAGATGAAAATAAAAGCTCAGGATTATTCAAAAACGATACTGAATTATAAAGTCCAGTTACTATGAGTATTATCAAAGATGGGATAGCGATTTTGTTAAATTTTCTGCCAACTTTTATCATTATTTGTAATCTTTCTTCTAACGAATACGACATTGTCTTTAGAATTGGTGCCAGTACTGCTCCAATGAATAATGAACCACCAACCCAAATAGTAGCAGATGTAAGATGTACCCAAGTTAGAATAGCTTGTTCTAAGGCCATTTAGATTCAATTTTTAACAACAATTATTATCTATTTGACTCTTGACAACGTTTTTTAGTTGTTTAGTCTGTCCTGATAAGGTTTGTCTCAACTTCAAGGAAGAATGATCCTTTTCGCAGCAATAGGAGGATTATTTGCTTTAATGGGATTTTTTGTATTTTACGCTAGTCTTGACAATCCTGAATTAGAAAAAATTGAAATTG
>JAUXKJ010000066.1 GCA_030624325.1 Nitrososphaerota archaeon | reverse complement strand
TGATTCCTTTGTAATCTGAATTTGAACAAGAATCCAATTTTTCAGCAATCTTTTTCCAATGTTCGGGAAGTAAGTTTTCAGAGTACTCTGAAAACAAAACTTCAGTTTCAATATTTGCAATTTTTGCAAGTTCTGGCACTGCTGCATTAATATCATCTGCAGTTAGCGCAGGAGTAACAGCACCTGTCCGGTAATCTATCTTACTAGCAATTGTTCCTCCTGTTGATAATAACAAAACTTTAGGTAATGATGAGTCTTTTTGGATTTTTTGAACAGCATCTGGAATTTTTTTTTCTGAAGAAATTAGCTCAATTTTCTTAATTTTTTGGATTTCAATTCCTACATTGTAGCCACTTTTTAATTTGATTACTATGTGTTTGTCGTCACCATGTTCATATCTAGGCATCAATATTCCTGTGTAGGTTAATTCTTCTGTGACCTTAATTGAATCACCTACTTTTACTTTGTAATTTTGTAGAAATTCAAGAGAATCTCCTTTATACCCACTATATTCAGACATTTAGGTGAATTAGATGGATTATTTTATTAAAACTACCTGTAGTAAGAAGCAACGACCTTTTGACCAAGCTTCAAGTCTTTTTGGTCTCTGACTTTCTTTACTGCTTCTTCAAAGTGTTTCATAGTTACTTTGGCAACATCAGAGTTTTTTTCCAAATCTTTGATTTCTGGATGTTTATCAAGATATTCGTGAATTACTAAAGAAACCGCAGTATTTGCAATAGCAGCAACATCTGCTCCACTCATTCCATCGGTATCTTCGGAAAGTTTTTGAAGATTCACACAGTCGGGATCTTTCGAATCTTTTAAGATAGGAATATCTTTCACACTTATCTCCAAGATCATCATTCTAGATTCTTTATCTGGTAATGGAATTTGTATAATCTTATCAAATCGTCCGGGTCTAAGTAATGCAGGATCTATCATGTCAGCTCTATTAGTTGCAGCCAAAACAACTACACCACGTAAGTTTTCCATACCATCTAATTCCGTTAGGAGTTGACTTACAACTCTTTCAGTAACAGCAGTTTCACCTCCTATACCACGCACAGGTGCTATTGAATCAATTTCATCAAAGAATATCACACACGGTGAAGCTTGTCTTGCTCTTCGAAATATCTCTCTAATTCCTCTTTCAGATTCACCTACCCACTTTGACAAAAGTTCAGGTCCTCTCACAGAAACAAAGTTGGCTTCACTTTCGGTTGCAACTGCTTTTGCAAGTAGAGTTTTTCCTGTTCCACTTGGGCCGTGCAACAAAATTCCACGGGCCATTTTATGACCTAATTTGTCATATAACAAAGGAAACTTTAGCGGCCATTCTATTGCTTCTTGAAGTTCTCTTTTTACTTCGGCTAATCCACCCACGTCATCCCATTTCACATCAGGATTTTCAATGAAAACCTCTCGCATTCCAGAGGGAGTTATCTCAAGGTGTGCCTTTTGGAAGTCTTCTCCAGTTACTATTAGCTTATCCAATGTTTCTGGAGGAATCTTCTCCTCTTCCAAGTTAAGTACTGGTAACAACCTTCGCAAACATTTCATCGCTGCTTCCTTACACAAATATTCTAAATCTGCACCCACATACCCGTGACTAATTGAAGCCATTTTCTCCAAATTAACATCATCAGCTAGGGGCATATTCCTGCTGTGAATTAAAATAATGTCTTTTCTACCTTTCTTATCTGGTACTTTAATTTCTATTTCTCGATCGAATCTTCCAGGCCTTCGTAAAGCCGGGTCAATGGCATTTGGTCTGTTAGTGGCAGAGATAACAATGACCTTTCCTCTTGCTTCTAGTCCATCCATAAGAGATAACATCTGTGAAACTACTCTTCTTTCAACTTCTCCGGTAACTTCTTCACGTTTTGGTGCTATAGAATCAATTTCATCAACGAAAATTATTGAAGGTGATTTTTCACGAGCTTCTTTGAATATTTCTCTTAATCTTGCTTCACTTTCACCATAGAATTTACTCATAATTTCTGGCCCAGAAATACTAATGAAGTGGGCATTACTTTCATTGGCAACTGCTTTTGCAAGTAAAGTCTTTCCAGTTCCAGGGGGACCATACAACAACACACCTTTTGGAGCTTCTATTCCTAATTTTTCAAATATTTCAGGATGTCTTAATGGTAATTCAATCATTTCTCTTACTTTCTTGATTTCATCTGTAAGTCCTCCAATGTCTTCGTATGTAACCTGTGGTACTCCTCTAAGTGTTTCACCTTTTTCGGCAATATGAAAAACTGTTTTTTGTGTAACAAGTACAGCATCAGCTGCTGGTGTAACTCCAATCACTTGAAAAGTTAATCGTCCACCGAAATAAGGTACCATGACGTTATCCCCTTTAATTAAAGGAACGCTTTCTAAAGCATCTGCAAGATATCTTTCATCTATTGGCGGAATTGCTTCAAGAGGTGCAACAACAACTTTTTCTGCAGCTACAGCTTTAATCTTTCTAACAGAAATAGTATCACCAATCGCTATACCAGAATTATTTCTTCCTAGTCCATCAATGCGTATGATTCCCTTTCCTTCATCTGAAGGATATAGCGGTAAACATTTTGCAACTGTTCTCCTCTTTCCTTTAATTTCAATAACATCACCTGTTGATGCATTTAATGTATCCATAGAATCATAATCGATCCTGGCTACACCTCTTCCAACATCACGGGTATATGCTTCTAATACCTTTAGGGATAGTGCGTTCTGGCTCATAGCAAAAAGTCTCTCTGACTACGTTTTATATCTTTGGCGTTACGATTTTAACAAAACTATCATTTCATACACAAAACTTAAAATCTGTATCAGTTTGAAAAACCATCAACTTGGGTAAACGACCTCTAGTAAGAAGACGTGGCCGTGGAGGCATGCAGTTTAGAGCTACGTCAACTGGAAAACTAATTCCTGCAAGATATCCTAGTTTTAATTTAGCTGAAAAACGAGAAGGAGAAGTAATCGATCTAATTCATGAAAGAGGACGAGATGTCCCATTAGCAAAGATAAGATTTGAAGACGGTTCGATCTCTTTTGTTCCAGCAGTTTTAGGAACCAAAGTTGGTTCAAAAATACAATTTGGTTTGAAATCTGATATTTCTGAAGGAAATGTCATTAGTGTTCAAAACATACCAGACGGAACAATTGTGTGTAATATTGAAAAACATTTTGGAGATGGTGGTTCAATAATAAAGTCTGCAGGTTCTAGCGCAACTGTTTTCTCACATGGTTCTGAAGGTGTTGTAATTAAACTTGCTTCTGGTAAATCCGCAACTATTAATCCAAAGAATAGGGCAATGATTGGAACTTTGGCAGGTGGCGGTGTTACTGATAGACCCTTTATGCGTGCTGGTGTTAAATGGCATCGTTTTCGTTCACAAGGGAAAAAATATCCGATTGTAAGGGGTGTAGCACAAGCTGCTTATGTCCATCCTCATGGTGGTGGAAGACATCAACATGTTGGACAAAGTTCTACGGTATCCCGAGATGCTCCACCTGGAGCAAAGGTTGGTAGCATAGCAGCGAGAAAGACTGGTCGTGCACGAATCAAAGAAAGAGATTAGCCAATTTTCTAAAGCCTAAAATTGATTAATGGCTAGTAAATTCAACTTCTTGAATGGGAAATCAATGTGTTC
>JAUXKJ010000078.1 GCA_030624325.1 Nitrososphaerota archaeon | reverse complement strand
TCTAGGGGTAGGATTGAACGTGTAAGAACTGGGCGGGAATGGACATATCAAACCATAAAACTAATTCAAAAAGAGCCCAATCACTAAGATATTGTTATTTTCTTTACCATAATATGGTCTCCTTCCAGGACCATTTTGACATAATCCCCCTTCTGCATTTCTAGGTATTTTCTAAACTGTTTAGGTATGGAGATTGTTCCTCCTGACGTAATCTTGACTAATTCTTCATTTGAGACCATAATTTTAAATATATAATTATAATATATATATTTTCATAATATCTAGAACTATTAAATTAATATAAAATGAGGAAAAACCGCTTAGGCCGTAACTTCTGGCAGGTTTTTCTTAGCTCCAAGTCTTGCTAGACCCTTATCGGTAATAGAATATGAATAAGGTTTGGTCTTTGTGTTTCTTTCCACAACACCTTCTTTGTATAATTTATTCATCAACCTCGCAGTATGCTCTCTAGATCTTTGTGATGCGATTTGAATATCACGTGATGTCATTGATCTTTCTGTGATTAATCCCAGCACATAATCAGCTGTGTTGTGATAATCGATTTGAGGTGTTCTACGAGCCTGAGATCTAGGTCGGCTGCGTGTCTGAACCGGAATTTCATCCTGGTGAGAAGAGGTAGGGGCTTCTGGTCTGTATTCTTGCAAACCTATCATTTTTGGGCTTTCTTTACTAATATCTAAAGAATCTAGCCGTATTTTCATATCAATTAACTGTTTTTCATAGAACTCAAGCCTCTCTGAGCCATAAAATTCAGGACTTGCTTTTCGATTTATGAGTTGTTTGATTTTGTAGATAAGATACAAGGCAAACAAACCACCCAAAAAAGCAACAACAATTCCTAATATCACTTCAGGATCTGGAATTTCAATTAACATCACAAATCACTTTCAAAAATGTGATATATCGTGATAGAACAACATATTTTCACATTTTACATTAACTAAAACATCATGCTGTAATCACAACAAAAACATAATTTTTTTCAAAATCGTGAGTGAAATCACAAACCAGCGGTTTGATGAATTGCCTTGTTTATCACATCCATGATTTGCTGTTCCCTTTCTGGGAAAACATCACTGTTCTGTATCACCGACACTTGTTCTGAAAGACGAGACATCACATCAATATCATCAGGCGAAAGTATTCCTAAACCACGAAGAAGAACCATGGAATAATAGAAAGCGATAATTTTATTCCTAGATTGACTAACTTGTCTGAAATAGGCTCCTTTTGAAATATTAAATTCAATCTCTAACAAATTTTTTCGATTTAAAATAATTTCAATTTGTCGCTCCGTAAACAGTGATTTTTTAATAATTTCTCTAATAATATTGCTAAAATTATAATCCTTAGCTTCCGCCATAGCTATACAAATCTGTATACCAAAGTCTCAATTAAACTTTAAAGAGTCAATTATTGTCAATCGTGGATATGGCAGGCAAGGTAGAAACCAATCTCTTAAGCCAGCTGAAGAAAAAGAAGAACGCATTACTCTTCGTTCTTATTGATTCTGAAATCTCCAAGATGAATTCCTCTGTAAAACTTGCAAAAGAAGTAGAGAAGACTGGCGCATCAGCAATCTTGGTAGGTGGCTCTTCGGCAACAAACCAAATAGAAATGGCAGATATGATTAAGCAGTTAAAAAAAGCAGTCAAGATTCCAAAAATTCTCTTTCCAGGAAATATTACAGGCGTAGTTCCTCAGGCTGACGCTATTCTATTTAGTTCCCTATTAAATTCAGAAAACCCTTACTTTATTTCACAAGCGCAAGCTCTTGGTGCACCTACCGTTCTCAAATTTGGTTTAGAGGCTCTACCTACAGCATACTTGGTCATTGGAGAAGGAACATCAGCTTGGTTTGTAGGATCAGCAAGAGGAATCCCGTTTGACAAACCGAAGATTGCAGCAGCATATTCATTGGCGGCTCAGTTTTTGGGAATGAGATTTGTTTATCTTGAGGCAGGCTCTGGCGCATCTTCTAGTGTTAGACCTGAAATGGTACGCGCAGTTCGTAAAGTTTTCAAAGGATTCTTAATTGTTGGAGGAGGAATTCGGGAACCCAAAACTGCTAAAGATATTGTAAAAGCAGGAGCTGATGCTTTAGTGATTGGAACTTTATTAGAAAATAAAGGAAGCCTCAAAAAACTTACCGAAATAGCAAAAGCCATACGAACCGTAAAGAAATAGGAACAACATGTCAGAAAACGACGCTATAAACCGTATTCAAGGCGTCTTAATGCCTGATTATTACTTTGATTATTACACCAAAATTTCTAAGAAAGTTTTTGAAATTTTTGAAGCTGCAGCAAAGGCAAAATCTACTCTAGTTGATTCATCTGGAAACATTGAACCAAAAATTGCATTTGATCTTGCTGATCGTGTTGCAAAAATGCATGATATTGACATTGCAGATAATTTAAGAGAATTACTAAAAACAAATGGGAAAGAAATATCCGCACTTATTCTCTCAAAAGAAATTGCCCTAGGAAAATTTTTGCCTTCTAATGCAACACTTGAAGAACGACTTGATTTAGCTGTTCGGGTAGGATTAGCAATAGTTACTGAGGGAGTAACTATCGCACCTTTGCAAGGAATTAGTGAAATAAAAATTAAGAAAAACAAAGATGGTACAGAATATCTTTCTGTATCAATCGCCGGTCCAATGAGATCAGCGGGTGGAACTGAATCTGCGGTAACAATTTTAATTGCAGATCATGTCCGAAAAGCGGCAGGTCTTTCCCGATATCAAGCAAATTCATTTGATGATGAAACTGGAAGATTTGTCGAAGAGCTTAGAGTGTACGAAAGAGAAGCAAAAGGAAGCTTTCAATTTCATGTACTTGATGATGACGTAACTACGGTAATTTCCAATTTGCCAGTAGAGCTTAACGGCGTTGATACTGATCCTTATCAAGTCGTAAACCACAGAAACATGACTCGGATTAGTACAGACAGAGTCAGAGGTGGGGCTTTACGAGTTTTGAATGATGGTCTTATTGGAAGAGCAAAGAAACTCCAAAAACGAGTTGAGCTTTACAATCTTGATGGATGGGAATGGTTAGATGATCTTAGAGGCGCAATTCAAAAAGGCAACAAAGAAGACGCAGCAACAAAAAGAATGACTGAAGTTATCACAGGAAGATCAGTTTTATCAATGCCAAACAAAGTTGGAGGTTTTAGATTACGTTACGGAAGGGCTTGTAATACTGGGTTTGCATGTGTCGGCATTCATCCTGCTATTGCAGAAATTTTAGATCATACAGTAACTGTT
>JAUXKJ010000052.1 GCA_030624325.1 Nitrososphaerota archaeon | reverse complement strand
CAACAAACACTATTATCTTGGTGCATTTGCTTGCATTCATTTGTAGTTATACATCTTAAGTAATTTCTTGACGTAGTCTATGGTATGTGGAAATGTCAACTACAAGCCCATGTTTAACATTTCATTGTAGTTATCCCCAAGGCATTTCCATAATTATCGTTAAGGAATTAAATTATGAAATCTTAACTTTTAATGTTCTCTAATTTCCATGCAAATCATGTTTTTGTCAATGTTAGTAATATGTAATTTAATCGACAAATCATTTGCAAGAGTTGTATGAGTATTAAATAAAAATTTTGAAAAATTCATACATATTCCGTGATGAATGTTAATGATGTGTTTAGAGTCAACAGTTTCGTGTTTCACTGTTCCAAAACGAGAGGCATTTAATAAAATCGCCTGAATCAAGTTATTAAAATTCATTTCACCAAAGGTAAGAAAAACAAGTTCCCTTGTAACAGTCCCACCAATATTTTTAGCAATTTGTTGTATAGTTTGATCATCAAGTTTATCAAAAATTTTTTCAAGTGATTCCTTTGAAATTGGAACAAGTCTGAAATCTGATGAATGAATTTCCCAATTTATGAAATTTTTTGCCATACTATTTACAAGTGAGTTAAGACTGATTCCTTTTTCATGTGCAGCTTCCATAAGAGTATCATAGACATTTTTATCAATTCTGCAAGAAAGATTTACAGTATGATTTTTCGTTTGTTCTTTGCTAATTAATGCCAGAAAGATTAACCTCCAGTATACTACATAGACCCCAACCCATGTAATTATTACGTCAAACTGTTACATAAATCAGATCTAATTTTCTACTCCTAAGAGGGAACAGAACAGTTCTCAATAACTAATAACCATAAATTGGATTTAACTTACGTTGAATTTCTATAATTTCATTTAAAACCTGAAGCTCTTCTGAGCTAAGTTTTTGTTTGAATTTTTTAAGATATTGTTTTGCGTCATCAGGTGGTGGTAGTGTATAGAAAACATCTTCTTCTTTTACTTGTCTTCCAATTGTAATGTTTTGAACAGAGCATGCAACTTCTTGACCAGTGTTTACAGAATCCAGGGTTTTTCCTTTGTCTTGTAGCTGGTGAATTATACCTACTTTCTTTCCTGATTTATTCATAAATGAAATTTTTTGTCGAAGCTTTCCCACATCTACTCTGATTCCAAATACTGCTGGATTGCTGTTTCTGAAAATGTATCCCTTAAGAAATGTAAACTTTGCAATAGGTGTAAGCTCTGCAAATATTGCGTTTTCCGTATTAGAGCTGTCTTCATCAACCCACTGAGTATAGTTATCAATTAAAGAATAGATTATTTTGTCACTAAAGATCCTTATGTGATAGTTTTCAGATTCTGTTTCAGCTTCAGGAGATATCTTCACATTAAATGCTAAAATGACGCCAAGGTGTCTGTCATTTTCTTTTACAGCCTTTGCTTCCATTATATCACGACGGGTAACAGGCCCAATATCTGCCATAGAAATTGGAATTTGCTGTCGCCTTAACATTTCTGTCAAGGCCTCCAATGAACCAATGGTGTCACATTTTAGAATAACACCTTTTGTTTCAGTTTTAATAAAGACTGATTTCATTTCAGATTCTATTGTTTTTTTGAGCTCGTCTGCTTTTGCATCATCATCTGTTGCGTAAACTGTACTTCCTGGTAGGACTCCTTCCAGATCAGGTGATGCAATTTTAATTCCAGCAGCTGCTTCTACTTCGTTAATTGGTTTGAACTTGTCTCGAGGATCACGCATTTCATCAAGTGGTTTTGGCAATAACAATGCCTTTAGCTTTGTTACCACAACAGAATCTCGCTTTGCTACAATGACATTATGTTCTTTTTTTAAATGACCGTCAATTAGAATCATGTTTGCAGTAGGTCCTAATCCAACCTCATCATTGACTTCAAGAATAATTCCTCTGGTGGCTTTTTCTTCTTGCTCTAGTCTTTTTTGAAGAAACTGTTGTGCTAGTCCAACTAATACTGCCAAAAGTTCAGGAATTCCAACACCTGTTCTTGCACTTACAGGAACTATTGATACCTCCTTTGCAAAGTCCTTAACACGATAAAATGCCTCAGAATGATATCCTAAAACTGACAATGCAGTAACTACATTGTAGATTTGCTCATCCAGTGTAGTTTGAACAAACTGGTCCTGTTGTTTTATAGCTTGAGAAATGTAAGGAGTATCAGTTTTTTTCCACCCTGATAACATATCGGTCTTGTTTAATGCTACAACAAAGGGAACTTTTCTGCTCTCAAGAATCTTTAAAGATTCGTTGGTTTGTGGTTGAAATCCACGATTAGCATCTACAACCAGAATTGCAATATCTGCAGCAGATCCACCACGTGCTCTCAAATTAGTAAAAACTTCGTGGCCTGGTGTATCAATTACAAGTAATCCAGGAATGGTATGTTCTCCCTTACTCAGTTTTTCATAAAGAGGACCAGTCATTTTTTTGATGGTATCAGTAGGAAGAAAACTTGCGCCAATATGTTGAGTTATTCCGCCTGCCTCTCTTTCCTGGACTCCCGTACCTCGAATCTTATCTAGAATGGATGTTTTTCCTGAATCAACGTGACCTAGAACGACCACAATTGGTTGTCTTATACGCAACCCTAATCACTCGAATACTACCTTCACTTCCTTTTCAAAGCTTTCCATGGAATCTGAAGCATGAATAGTATTGTCAGTGATTCCTCTTCCAAAGTCACCTCGTATTGTTCCTGGTGCAGCCTCTGAAGGTTTTGTATTTCCAATAATTTTTCTAGTCGTTGCAACTACGTTGTCTCCTTCAATGACTGCTGCAACAACTTTTCCTGATGTAATGAAAGAAACTAGTTCATCAAAAAATGGTTTTGATTTATGAATAGAGTAAAATTCTTTAGCCATCTCTTGAGTAAAGTTGAACGGTTTTTGTTTCACAACTTTGAAACCTTGTTTTTCAAACCTAGAGATAATTTCGTTAACTAGATCTCTTTCTACCGCATCTGGCTTTAGCACAATGAGTGTTTGTTCTGTCAACTTACTTCTTGACTCGGATTCCGCCTTTAACGTATTTGTTGGTCCACTTTAGTTTTCTTGGATCACGTTTCAACTCGCGCATATTTTTTCTGCATTTTGAAGAACAAAACCACATAACAGTTCCGTCATTTTTAGCAAGCATTGTTCCAGATCCCTTTGCTACAGGTCTATCACAAAAACTGCATGGTTTTATTAAAAGGCTCATGTATCAATCACCGTATCTTCTTAGCTTCACGTTCTGTTTCTCGTAGTATCAAGATATCTCCCATTCTAGGAGATCCTTTTACATTTCTTGTTAGAACACGACCTTGGTCTTTGCCTTCCAAAATTTTTACTCGTACTTGAATTACTTCGCCTGCAATACCTGTTCTGCCAACAATTTGTATAATTTCGGAAGGTGTTAGACTTTGTTGTTTTTGTACTTTACTCATTTGTCAGACGTGCCGCCTTTAATCTTAGAAATTTTTGCAGTTACTTCATTAATGATGTGTTCAGCATCACCAGGGTCTAAGATTGCAGCAGCTGCAGAGGTCACATCAATACCAAGTGCCTTTCCTAATTCCTGTTTGCTAGGAACATATGCATAAGATGCTCCATGTTCTTCGCAAATGATAGGTAAATGTGCTACAACCTCAGGAGGTTCAACATCCTCAGCAATGACTACCAATTTACTAGTTCCACGCTCAATTGCTTTAGTAGCTTCGTTGGTGCCTTTTCTTACCTTACCACTTTGTGCTGCTACTCTAATTGCTTCCAAAATAGGTTCCACTAATTCCTGTGGGACCTCAAATTTTACGTAATAACCTTTAGCCATATTGTATCACCCTGAGGGATCATTTCCATCTCAAGATTCCAACTTATTCGTTTTAAAAGTGTTATCAGCCAAGAATTAATTTTATCTTTTGTAGATTCTCTGACATAATCTTGTCAAGATTTTCTTGGGAATCTCCTTCTGCATATATTCTAATTATGGGTTCTGTTCCACTTGGTCTAACCATTAACCAATTTTTTGTATCAAAGATAATTTTAATGCCATCAGTTGTATCAGCATCAGGATTCTCTTCTTTTAGAGCTAGAATTATTTTTTGTGCTTCATCTTTAGAACATTTTATTTTATCTTTATTAGTAAAGGAAGATGGCAATTCACCTACAAGCTCGCTTAAGGTTTTGTCCGATTTTGAAAGCAAATCAAGTACCAACGCCAAAGTCATGGCT
>JAUXKJ010000105.1 GCA_030624325.1 Nitrososphaerota archaeon | reverse complement strand
TAGTGCCAATTTCATTAAATCTTCATAATTCATAGTTGCACACATCTAAGGAAAAATTTTCTATGTTATTAGGCAAGCTGCCTTGCCTTTTTGATATTACCAAAGTCATCTCGTTTATCATCTATGGGTGTTTCTAAAATCATTGGGATTTCCTTTTTATTCATAAATTTTACAACAGCCCTCAAACCTGGTACTCCTATATGACCTAGTCCAATGTGATAATGTCTATCAACTTTACAACCCAATTCCCCCTTTGAATCATTAAGATGTACAATCTTCAAATGTTCAATACCTATCGCATCATCAAATTTTTTCAAAGTTTTTTTTACTGTACTCTCAGTTCTCATATCATATCCTGCAGCAAACCCATGACATGTATCAAAGCATACCCCAAATTTTTTTGCTGGTTTTACTTGAGAAAAGATTGAATCTAATTGCTCAAAGTCTGAACCAACAGAATTTTTCTGTCCTGCTGTATTCTCAAGCAAAATCACCACGTCATTTTTTACTGATCCAGCTTTGGAAAAGGCATTCACTAATCGTTTAATTGCTTTTTCTTCTCCTGTGCCTAAATGACTACCTAAGTGGGCTACAAGATAGGGTAGACCTAGTATTCCACACCTTTGAACTTCTTTGACAAGTGTATTTACTGATTTCTCATATAGATCTTTAGCTGGAGATGAAAGATTTGGTAGATAGGGCATGTGAGCAGTAGTTGCAAATCTGTCTATTTTACTATCTCTAAGTTTTTCTTTAAAGTTTTTTACGTCAACATCTGAAAAGTCCTTTGCTTGCCAGCTACGAGGACTACGTGTAAAAATTTGAAATGCAGAACAACTACGTTCAACTGCATTATCTACAGATTTATCAATTGAGCCAGAAATTGAAACATGACAACCTATTTTCATATGACACGACTCGATCAGGCATAATTTAAATTAGTATTGTTTTTTGGATTTTTTTTAAAAATGTTTGAACGAATCAAATTTTTAAGGTTAAATTGTGACAATTAGATGAGATGTTAAATCTTGGAACAGATGAAATGGCAAAATATCCATTTCTTGCAGAGGCAGGTCAATATCTAAAAGATAAAGGATTTACCCTTGATCAGTTTGGAAGTGATCCTGATCTAGGACCAATTATTGAAAAGGCATACAAAAGAATTGAAACAGCCACTACAGGAAAAATTTATCGTTCAGAAATAGTAAGCCTTGATGATCTTGATTTAGAAGTTTTTTCCTTTCTTATAGCTGTAATTTTGTTAAAATTAAGTGGAATGCACACTTTGATCAGAAGATTCTCCTTAGCTGAAGCAAGACGAGCGGAAAAATATCTTGAAAAAGATTTACAAAATATTTCTAACAAAAAACAAGAAGAACTAGCTATTAAAATAATTAAAGATCTTTTCTCCATGGATGTTAAAAAAACGGATGATTATTTTGTCATTCAAGTTTCAGACTACTTGAAACACTCAGTATTTTTCCATGAAAAAGAATGGAAACTAATCAATAGACGCACAGACAGGGGAAATGTTTTTTTAACTTCTCACGAAGCAGTTAGACTAATTCGTAAGGAACTTGATTCCTATATTAGATCAAAAATTCAATCAATTAAAACTCCTACAATGATGGCAGCACTAGAAAAACCCGTAGAAAAACTTGTAACTTTGGCAAAAAAATTTTCTGTTCCTACAATTGAATCCACAGAATACCCACCATGCATAAAACACGCAATAGACTTCCTCGATAAAGGAGAAAATTTGTCTCATTCAGGTAGGTTTCTTCTTGCCACCTATCTTCTAAGTATAGGACAAAGTGTAGAACAGATTGCTCCATTGATTAAAAATGCTCCAGACTATAACGAAAAAATTACTTTATACCAACTTAACCATCTTGCTGGAAGTTCAGGAAGTGGTACTGGATACAAATGTCCTTCATGTGACAAAGTAAAAACCAACGATCTTTGTTTTGCCACATCTGATTGTAACGGTATAATTAATCCTCTTCAATTCAAAAAGAAAAAGAATCTAAATGCTTGACAAAGATTTACAATTACTAGAATCTGCATTCAAAAAATATTATTTTGATCACTTTGATCTAATACATGTTCCAGAGAGAACATCAGAAAGAGAATTTGGTTATCAAAAATTTAATTCAGGAATGAATAGGCATCTTCCGATAAAATCAGATGAAGAATTACGTATAATGCTTATTACAAATATTCCATCTGATGTTTATTGTTCAAACGCATACTATTCATTTCCTAATTTACCAATGAATGAAAATGATTGGAAAGAAGCAGATCTAATTTTTGATGTTGATTCCAAAGATTTGAATTTGGATTGTAGAAAAGACCACAGCTGTATTAAATGTCTGTCATGCAGTGAAGTTGCACTATCACAAAAAACATGTCCTAATTGTAAATCAACTAAAATCGAAGAAAAATCATTTACTTGTTTAAATTGTGTCACTGCAGCAAAAAACGAAATTACTAAACTAATCACAATACTCACAGAAGATCTTGATGTATCAAAGAAAAACATTCATGTTTATTTTTCTGGCAATGAAGGTTTTCATGTTTATGTAAAAAATTCAAATTTTCAAAAATTGGGTTCAAGAGAAAGATCAGAATTAGTTGATTACCTAATGTTTCGTGGAGCAATCCCAGAAACCTTTGGAATGAAAAAGTTCAACTCCAATCGCTCCTCTTTTCCTGAATTTGATGAAAGAGGTTGGAGAGGAAGAGTTT
>JAUXKJ010000001.1 GCA_030624325.1 Nitrososphaerota archaeon | reverse complement strand
TCCAAAAATAATGAATTCGAAGATTTTGCAATAGTTCAAAATTGCATTTGATACGAACTGTTAACCTTTCCAACAAAACATACTTTCGTCTACTTTGTGAGCGATATCTAGCAAAACCTCTAAATGACGAAATGAAAAAACTTTATCGTGGATTCTCGGTGCTACCAATTTCATCAAAACATAGGTTTAGGCAATATCAATGAATAGCATCATTATTCTTTACATTGGTTTGGCTTTACTTACCTTATTCATAGTAGTAAAATGAAACCAATTAAAATCGATTCATGAGATCCAGCAGAAATGGGAAAGAAAGTCGAAGAATTAAGAGAATTACGCAGATTAAGAGATATGTATCAAACTAGGGTTGATTCTAGATTTGTCTGGAGTGAAGGTAAAAAAGACAAATTATTGATAATCCACTATCAAGATATGCTTGATTCTATTAAAATGAAAATTGCCAAATTGGAAAATAACTAATTATTTTTTTTAATTTACATTAGATACGAACTGTCAATAGGTACACTTAATCGCTAAAAATTCGTGATTTTATTTAAAATGAAAATAAAAAACATTCTGCTAATTGCATCTATCGTAATAGTCATTTTTGGTGTAAGTATTATTTTTATTCCGACTGAAATGGGAATGACTCTGGTTGGGGTCATTCTGTTTGCAGTGGGGGTTTTACTATTTTTTACTTACCTTGTGTACAAGGGACCACCTAAATAGCCTAATTAACATTAATTACGAATAAAAAATAAAATTAGTATAGTCTACTGTGCTTCCATTCTAGAAAGCCAATCTGATTCATTAGATTTTTTTTCAGAATCCTCAGAAGGTATACTAGGATTTACTGGCATTGTTTCTGGTACTGGGGCCACTGGTTGTGGTGCAGGTTCAGATGTTTGTGGTATCGGCGCAATTGGGTCTTGCGACGGTTCACTTGATTCTTGAATAGGAACCTCAGGTAGTTTGGCTTGAATTTCTGATTCATCTTGGTTTCCTAAATAAGAAACAGCTTCATCTTGAAGTTGTTGTCTTGGTGCTTCAGTTGTTTGAACATCCATTGAAAGGTCATCCAAACGTCTTTGAACATTTGAAATTTCTGCTTTTTCATGAGTAATGTGTTCTACCAAGTCAGTTGTTTGTGTCTTGACAGATTCAAACATTGTTTCAGAAATTTCGTTGCTCTTGTATTGTATTTTTGCATCAAAAATCAGCATCTTTACTGATTTCATTTGTTCATCTAACTCTGTGGTTCGGCTATCTAGTAAGGCTTTGATTTCTTTTTCAGTTTCATCTAATGATAGAAGTTTTGATTTGTATTTTTCATGTAGCATTTCTGCTGATTCTTTCATGTCATCATTTTCAGAAACTAGATCAATCAGAGCCTTTAGACGACGAAGAGTCAAACCTTTTTCTCGAAGTAGACGTTGTGAGTCAAGTCTCCACTTTGGTATGAAAATAACCACATCGTTTTGGACAACTAATTGATCAAATGGAATTTGTCTTAATCCCTCTGAACCACAGTCAATTCCAACTGTTTGAATGCTCCCATCGATGTCAGTTATAGTACCTACCACTTTTCCTATGTGTGTACCATACATGTCTTTGACTTTTTTTCCGATAATTTCGGTCTCGTCGTTGCTCATAGACAAGAATTTTGGATTAAATATAACCAACAATGTGTGAACAAGGTTTCGAGTTTTTGTAAGAACAATTTAACCAAGCCAATTTCCACGCCTATCGGAATTTTAAAATTCTAAAAGATTCCTTGGATTGACAATGATAGGGAAAGAAGAAATGGAACAAGTTTTGCAGTTTGTTTCAAAACGCTGGACGGATATTTCTCGTGATCCTGAAAACAAAGCAATGAACACACTTCCAACTGATTTTTGGATGAATTCTGTGGGGGGTAAAGCTGGAAATGGAAGATGGCTTACAATGTTAATGTATACTGAAAGCGAAGAAGATGCAAATTCCTTAAAAGAAGTTTTACTTAGATGGCAAGCTAAAGGAATGCAAAAAACTCCAGCATCAGATCTAATTCAGCTAAAAAAAGGATAGATTATTAATAATTAGAAAACTTCGATCTTTATTGTCAAACGAGTTTTCTAAAGCTGAAAAAAAGATTCTGTTAGATCATTTCTCAAACGCAGACGACTCTGTCTTTGCTATAACAACTCCAAGACAAGTAGACAGAGGCGCTTTGATGTCAAGATATAGTAGAACAGACAAAAGTATGCGCAGAGTTTTCATTGACGAGTTTTTAAAAAATAAGAACAGAGGAGAAGAATTTTACAATAGAATATTAATTGAATATGGAGATGACTCCGTAGCTGAGCTTGGAAGTGCTCAAATTGCCATTGAAGGACTATCAAATATAGCAGTAAAAAAAATCGAAGACAGAAGGATTGGTTTATCCTATTTGGAAAAATCATCAAGGTATGTTACTTGGAACAAAAAAGTTAACGGAAAATACAAATTTTATAGAGACCCGCAAATTATCAAATCAAAATTTGCAGATCAATACTTGGAAGCATGTAATTTAGACTTTGATGTTTATTCAAAAAACATTGAACCAATGATCTCTTATGTTAGAGAAAAATATCCAATTGAAAAGTACACTTTCAAAGATTCAACAGGTAAAGAAAAATTATTTTCAAAACTCAAAGATGAAGTAGATATCAAATCTGCACAAATTATCTACAGAGGTTCAACAAAAGCTAAAGCACTTGACATTCTTAGAGGATTATTGCCAGCTTCAACACTAACAAATGTTGGAATCATTGGAAATGGTAGGGCGTTTGAATATCTTTTAACAATTCTTTTTAGCTCAAATCTTTCTGAAGAACGAAATCTAGCAACTAAAATAAAAAGGGAATTGGATTCTACAATCAAGTCATTTGTTCGCCGTTCAAATGACAAATATGGTAAATATTTGCAAAACTATCTACAATCAATTAAAAAAACCGCTTCAAATCTATCAAAAAAGCATGTCAAAGGAGAGATTCCAAAAAAACCTCTCACAAAATTAACCAATTACGACTCTGAGGCAAATGCCTTGGACAATGTAATTGCAGGCATTTTTTATGAGCAATCTCCCAGTATTCCTTTACAAAAAATTCTCTTGAATGTCAAAAAAATGAAAAAAAGCGAAAAAAATCAGATAATCGAATCTTTTTCAAAGCTTCGGAAAAATCGCCGCCATAGACCTCCTAGATCCTTTGAGTTGGTCAATTACACTTTTGATTTGATTAATAATTTTGGAATGTTTAGAGATTTTCACAGACATCGAGCTTTAACTTTAGAAAGACAACTTCTTACAACAGACCATGGTTATGCAATGCCTAAAGAAATAACAATTCTTGGTATTGACAAAGAATTCAAAGATTGCATGTATAAATCAAAAGAAGTTTTTGACCAAATTCGAAAAAAATATCCAGAACAAGCTCAGTATGTAGTGAACTTTGCATTCAATTATCCTTATTTTATGCATCTGAATCTTAGAGAAGCATGCCATTTGATTGAATTAAGAACTGTACCTCAAGGACATTCTGATTATAGAAAAGTTGCACAAGATATGTTCAAAGAAATAAAAAGAATTCACCCAAATCTAAGTAAAATTATTAGGTTTGCAGATATGAAAGAATATGATTTGGAAAGATTTGAATCTGAGAAACGAACTGAAGAGAAAAAAAGGAAGTATTGACAATGTCTGAAAACAAAAATAAAAAAACCGATGAAGTATGGAAACGCGAGCTTTCGCCAGATCAATATAGGTTTTGTAGAAAAAAAGACACAGAACCTGCATTTACAGGAAAATATCACGATTGTAAAGAAAAAGGCGTCTACAAATGTTCATGTTGTGGAAATGAATTATTTGATTCAGATACAAAGTTTGATTCAGGAACTGGTTGGCCAAGTTTTTGGCAACCAATCGGTAAAGATAATGTAGAATGTCAAAGTGATACTGATTTTGGAATGGTTAGAACAGAAGTAATGTGTAACAAATGTGGTGCACATTTAGGACATGTATTCAATGATGGTCCTACACCAACGAATTTACGTTATTGTATTAATTCAATTTCTCTAGACCTCGACAAAAAAGATGAGTAATATTTCATAAAATGACAAGCAAAAACTCATTAGATGAGATGGTATTTTACGGAATTGAGAAACATTGAGAATAATATTAAGTGGATTTGGAGTTGTAGGCCAAAGTCTAGTTAAATTGTTAGAGTCAAGATCAGATGATCTTTATGCTAGATATGGAATGAAACCAAGACTTGTTGGGGTCATAGATAGCGGTGGTAGTGCAGAAGATAGGTCTGGTTTGGATTTAAACAAGCTAATGGAGGTCAAAAAAAAATATGGAACTGTAAAAAAATACAACAAAACAAAAAACAATCAAACAGGTTTAGATTTGATAAACAATCTAGAAGCCGATGTTTTAGTTGAAGCCACTCCAAGTAATTATAAAGATGCAGAACCTGGAATGACTAACATAACTACTGCGATGAAACATGGTTTGCATGTCATTTCGGTAAATAAAGGCCCATTAGCAATTGCATTTCCATCACTAATGGAGCTTGCCACATACAATCAGGTTTTGTTAAGGTTTAGTGGAACAGTAGGAGGAGGCACCCCAATTCTAGATTATGCAAAAAATAGTCTAAGGGGAGAAAGAATTTCATCATTTGCTGGAATACTCAATGGAACGACAAATTACATTCTAACCAACATGGAAAAAGGAATGTCATTTAATGAGGCATTAGGTGATGCAAAAAAAAGAGGATATGTAGAAGCCGATGAATCACTTGATTTGGATGGACTTGATGCGGCAGCAAAGCTTGTAATACTTGCAAACTGGATAATGGATCTCAAAGTAACAATGCCAGATATCAAACGTACTGGAATTCGTAATGTGACTACATCGGATATAAAAAATGCAGCCAAAAAAAATTCCGCAATAAAGCTCATTGCCTCGTGTGATAAAGATCTAGTCGTAGAGCCTAAAGAAATTTCGCTAGACGACCCGCTATGCGTGAATGGCACACTAAATGCAATTTCCTTTACTTCAGAACATTCAGGAACTCAAACGATAATTGGACGGGGAGCAGGTGGAATGGAGACAGGTAGCTCAATTTTGCGCGATTTAATTGACATAAGACAAGAGATTTCCAAGCTTTGAAATCAAATCTTATTTCTAAAAGTGAGTCTGCTGCAGTGATTAAAGAGATTTCAACTCAATGGAAGTTTGAGCTACCAAAAATAAAAAATCTAAAATTTCATTACTTGGATGAGGAATTCATCCTAGTTACTGGAAATGGAATAAAGGCACTAAAAATAGGAAATACCTATCTCCCATTTCTTTCAGAAACTGCGATTCTTGAGAAATTTCCAAAGGTAACAGTCGATATGGGAGCTGTCAAATTCATGTGTAACGGTGCTAATGTTATGAGACCAGGAATTACAAAATATTCAGATTTTGAAATTGATGATATTGTGTGTGTGGTAGAAGAATCAAAAAACAAATTTTTAGCAGTTGGAAAATCTTGCGTTTCTAGCAAAGAGATGGATTCTCTAAGTAAGGGCGAAATTATAAAAAATTTGCATTATGTTTCTGATCAGTACTGGGAAGCAGGTAAAGATATTCGAGATTAGTTTATTTTTTCACTAGTCATTTTTGAGCCTTCGTTGTTGATTACTAGCACGTCAATACCATCACCACTAAAAGAATCTCTCAAACTAGCTGAGCGAATTGATTTTATAGCAAGTTCTTTTGCATCTTGTTCTGTCATCTTTTCTTTGAATTGTGGATCTAAAACTCCTAGAGCCATTTCAGCTCCTGTACCAACTGCTGCATACTCATCTGGAAGTACTGAACCTAACGGGTCTAATGTATAGATGGATGGCTTGTCTACAACGCCGCCTACGATCACTTGAGTTAACAGTGGAAAGAACCTTCTTTCGTACATCATATTTGACATCATTTTTGCAATAGAGTTTGGTGGAATCTCTCGTTTAATCTCCAAATATCGAATTTTAGCTAGAGCAGAAATTTGAAGTGATAAAATTTGCATGTCTGCTACTAAACCTGCACATGCAGCGCCTACCTTTGGGGTAAGTTGAAAAGTTTTCTTTGTGGATTTGCTTACTAGAAAATTACCATATGCAATTCTACGTTCGCTAGCAAAAACTACGCCTTGATCATATGTTATTCCTACGGCTGTAGCACCAGGCATGTACATGTATGACATGGTTCCACTGGTTTTGGAGTAGAATAAAGTCCTTTCTACCTAAAATTATCGTAGCAAACTTAATTTGAAAATTTATCCATAATAAGACAAATACACTTTGTTGTTTTTTTCAATAAATCCATTCTAGCAAATTCATTTGGAGAATGAATTCTTGAAAAAATGTAGGTACTCCCGATAGAAACACAGGGGGCTTTGAGAATATTTACAAATGAATGCATAGGACCGGTTCCTGGATTTGAAACATTGAGAATAGACTTTCCAAAAATTTCATCAGCGGATGTTTTTACATTATCTACGAAAGGATGAGAGGGATCTGTTTTTGCAGCTGCTTCTCCGTGGTATACTTTGAGTTTAATGTCTCCAAATCCTTTTGATTTCAAATGTTGCTTTAGTCGCAATACCTGTTTTTTGGGATCCATTTTAGGAACCAATCTAAAGTCAATTTTGACTAGTGCCTCTCCAGGAAGAACCGTTTTAGCTCCTTTTCCTGAGTAACCAGAAATGAATCCAGCAATATTGCAAGTTGGATCACCTACAAGGGCCTTTTTTACTTCAAATCCTTTTTTAGAGTTGACAAAATCCTTAATTCCAAATTCTTTTTTGAATGCAATATCATCAAAAGGTTCTGCCTTGATCAATTTGATTTCGGAGCTGGTCAAGGGTTGGACTTCTTTATACCAGTCCTTGATCAAAATTTTTCCTTCTGAATTTCGTAATGTTTTTACTGCTTCAATTAGTCGCCATGCGGGATTTTTGATAATTACTGCTAGGCTAGAATGAGCATCTCGTACAGATTCTTTTTTTGTTAGCTCTACAAATAACAAACCTTTCATTCCTAAACCAACGATTGGGCGATTTTTTGAATCGACATAACCAAATTCCCAAATTACTCCGTCGCATGAAAATTTATTTTTGTATTTTTTTAGATAATCATCAATATGCGCACTACCTGTTTCCTCTTCACCTTCAATTACAAACTTTACATTGCAGGGAACATCACCGTTTGTTTTTAGATAAGCCTCAACTGCCTTTATTCTTGTAATTAATTCTCCTTTATCATCAGCTGACCCTCTGCCAAAAATTTTGTTACCTTCAATTTTTCCGCTAAACGGTTTGTGTTTCCATAATTCTATTGGTTCAACTGGTTGTACATCATAATGATTATAGAAAAGAAGAGTTTTTGTCGGATTTTGTTTAGATTTCACCTCTCCAAAAACAACTGATGCGACCCCTTTCTTTAGTCGTAAAATTTGTGATTGTATTCCAGATTTTTTTAAAATTTTTGAAACTAATATGGCACACTCATCTATTCCTTCATTTTTGGCAGACACACTTGGTTGTCGAATCAATTGTTGTAAATTTGAAACTAATCCATCAAAGTTATCATCAACACATTTGAGTACTTTTTTCATGCGGTTATCTTATTTTATCAAATGGTTTAAACACGTTTGGAATAACTTCGATTAAATCAGTTGCAACCATGTGAAGACCAAATTTCTTTTGAGTTATTTTTCCTGCTAATCCATTAATGTATGCTGCAGCAGAAGCAGATTCAAATGCATTTCTATTTCTTCCCAAAAGACCAGCAACAATTCCTGACAAAACATCTCCTGTTCCCCCAACAGTCATAGCTGGGGTTTTCTTTGGATTGAGAAATGTTTTGTTTCCATCAGATATAATATCTGTTGCACCTTTGAGAAGCACTATCACAGAATTTTCCTTTGCAAATTTTTCCACAGTCTTGATTCTTTCCTTCAAAGAATCAGGTGGAATTATTCCAAATAGTCTTTTGAATTCACCTGAATGAGGAGTGACTACTACATTTTTTCCTGAGATAAATGGTAAGATATAAGATACAAGTGCACTTGCATCCAATGAAATTCTAACATCACGATCTAAAAGTGATTTTACTAATACCTTTAGTGCGTGTATATCTTGAATTGCAAGCCCCATTCCAATTGTTGCAGAATCTATGTCGTTTGGAATTTGTCCTAATAGCTTGTTTACCGCTCCCCGTGTTAGTTTTGAATCAACAAGAGGAATTACAATTAGATTCGGAGAAATGGCTCTAGTTGATTGAGCATTAATTTTTGGAATGCATGTATAGACTAGATCTGCGCCGGTTCTTAATGCTGCTAGTGAGGACAAAATAGGTGCTCCGTGATAGATGTAGCTGCCACCAATCACTACGACCTTTCCATTGTCACCTTTTCTTGAATTGGCCTTTCTTTCTGGAATGAATTTTTTAACAGTTGAGGATTGTAGGGTTTTTGCAGTCAATAAGACCTAATTCTATTATCGGTGAATAAATATTCTCGTTACAAAAATTGTTAACAATCGCTAACTTTTGGCGTTTTCTGCCTTCATTAGCTGTTCAATTGTATGTAAGACCTCAAGTGATTTTTTCTCAACTTGTTCAGCTAACCAATCTCTCTCTACTTTAAGGTGCATTTCAGCATCGCCTAATTTTTTCAATGTTGCCTTGAGTTGCTCATTTAATTCATCAGAGTGTTTCTTTTCTTGTTGGAGTTGCAAATTATTTTCTTCTAATTGTTGTATTTTTTCGTTTAAAGCAGTAGTTAATTCAGATAAAACTTGCTCCTTTTCTTTATTTTCTTTTTCCTTTTTATCTAATTCCTTTATTTTCTCATTTAGAAGTAAAGAAAGATCTTCAAGAACCTTCTCTCTTTGAATTTCTTTTAATTTTGCTAAATCATCTGCAAAATTTAATTTTTCTAAATCTGCCTTTGTAACCGGATTAAAATCTTTAACTTGTGCTTCTCTTTTCTCAATATCTTCTTTGGTTTTTACTAAATTTTGGATTCTTTGGTCTAGTTGGGTGTATACTTTGGAAGAAGATCCTTTATCCATTTTGATTGAGGCCAATCTCTATCGCAATTAATACCAATTTTATTTGTATTAGGATGTGTTTGTTTGAATCGTACAGACCTGATATAACCCAAATTTTTTAGATTTTTTTCTTCTTTTTACTTTGTTTGCCTCTTTCAAAAAAGGCCTTTCTAGCATACGCAAGATAGGTAGTGTGACCTATTGCTTGAAAAGAGTGTCGGGTTTTTCCTTCTCTTGCATCTATAGTACGTAAAATATGTTCAGAACATTCGATATCTGTGAATTCATTTTGAATAAATGATGATACTAATTTTTCAAGCTGATTCATTGTTGGGCAAATGGCAAATAAACTGCCGCTTCCTTTCAACATTTTTCTTGACTGTGGAATTACAGTCCATGGGTCACCAAGATCTATTAAAACGAGGTCAACATCTGAGACGGGCATTTTTTTTGCCAATTTAATATCAAGTTTTTTCATTGTGACATACTTTGACATGTTGGCTTTTTTGATATTTTTTTCAGCGATTTTCATAAAATCATCTGAAACATCAAATGTGTATACATGGCCTCGAGGTTTTACTATACTTGCAACAAAGGTGGTAAGTGAGCCACTACCTGTTCCTATTTCAACTACTTTTTGACCACTTTGAAGGCCAGATCTTGCTGCAATATAACCAAGATCCTTAGGATACACGATTTGGGTTCCATGTTGAATTTTCATTATAAAATCATGCATTGTAGGCTCTAGAAGGTATACGTACTTGTCCTTGTTTGTCACAAGCCTAGAACCATATTCTTTTCCAATGGCATCATTATGCGGAATAATTCCAATATGAGTGTGAAGTAGTTTTTCCTTTGAAATTTTTGCCAACCATTTTTTCGTATTATTGTAAAAAAACAAGACGTAGGAATTTTGTTTTATTTTAGTCACAAACAAGAGCAGATATTTTTTAGATAAGAACCTACTGTTTTTAAATTCTAATTTGGTTCTTTATTCGTATACAGTTATTTTAAAAAGTTCTACCTTTTTGAATCTTTTTGAGAGCGTCTAGATAATCTCGGACTTGAGCATGTGTAGGTTCTAATTCTTTAAGATTTTTTATATCAACGTTTAATTTTTCTAATTCATGGTAGATTTCCTTGTCTACAATAGTATCTGCCAATGCTTGCAACGAAAAAGGTTTTTGCATTGTTTCTACAATTTGTTTCAAGTTTTTAATTGAATCTTTAAGAGTATTTTCAACATAAGCTGATGCAAAAATTATCCTTTGTTTTGGAACCAACGAAAGAATATCTTTTGCCACCTCAAGTCCGTCCTTTTTGGGCATTTGATAATCTAATATCACTACATCAAATGGAGAGTCAGTATCAGTATCATCTTTTTTTGAAAGCCATTTTTTATTTTCAGATGTGAAAACTGTGACACATTCTTCGCCATCTTTTGTTGTAATTACATGATGGTTATTTTGTTCTAAAAATTCTTTATACTGATCTCTCAGGTCAGATTCGTCTTCTGCTATTAAAAGTTTCATTAAATTTCTAACAATAGCTATAACAATCTAGTATTTAGAAATTTTTTTTTGAAAAAAATTAATTTGATGAAGGGGTTGATAGAACTACGTTTTCTTTGCTTACTTTCTCAATTGTTTCAATGACACTGTCAATTTCATAAGGCTTGTAAATCATTGCTGAGGCCTTTAAATCAACTAATTTTTTTTCAGTGTCCGATGTTAAATCAGCTGTAACCATAATTATTTTTGCGTTAGGATCAAATTTTCGAATTTGTTCTAAACCATAAAATCCATCAAAATCAGGCATCATTACATCTAAAAGTACAATGTCAGGCTTGTGTTCTTTGTATAATTCAACGGCTGACTTGCCATCATATCCTCTTCCTAATACCTGAATGTCCTTTATGCTTAGGTATTCACAAAAGACTTCAACAGTATCACGGTCATCGTCAACTACGATTACGCTAGTCATACGGGCAATATAGCGAAAATCCGATATTATCTACTTGTATGTCCGCTGTGGACATACCATCGCGAATAAAAAGTAGACCCGTATTTAGAATTTAAAATAAATTACATTCTGAGTGGTGCATTAATTCCTAAAAGGTTCAATGCCCTCTCCATGGTAGATTGAAAAGAGGACACCAAACAGAGCCTTACATTTGTTAAAGAGTCATTTTCTATTTCAAGCACCTTGACATGTTCATAAAATGCATTAAAAGCAACAGCTAAATTGTAACAATATTTTGCAATGACTTTAGGAGAAAAGTTTTGTGCTGCATCTTTAATTTCTAATTCAAATCTTCCAATTTGTTTTACCAACCTTATTTCAAATTCATTTTCTAGTAAATCAAAAGATACCTCAAAGTTTGGTTTTATGCCAGCCTTTTCTAAAATTCGAGATGCCCTAGCGTAAGCATATTGTATGTAGGATGCAGTGTCACCCTCCAAGCTAAGAGATTTAGTTAGATCAAAAGTAATTATTTTGTCTCTATCTTGCTTAATCATTTCATATCTAATCGTCCCTATTGCAACGTCATAAGAAATTTGTTCTATAGAGTTAGTATCAAGTTCTGGATTTCGTTTCTTTGTTTCTTCAGAAATTTTTAGTTCCAGTAAGTCTAATACTTGATCTGCATTAACGTACAAACCTTTTCTGCCTGACATTTGAGTTTGCTTACCCTGAATATCCATTCCCAACGATTTTGCAGTTTCTGCACTTAGCGTGACTGATTCGTAAGCTAAATGAAGATATGAATTTTCATCTGATTTGAATTTTGACATCAGTTCTGTAATAATATTTTGTAATCTTGTTTGTCTTGAATCTATTACAGTAATTACTTTATCGCCAGAGAACTTTTTTGGCTCAGTATTTTTGTCAAGTGTGGTTTGCCACAAAATCTTATCATTTTTTTGTTTAGCGTATATTTCATAACCAAATGGATCCTCTAATAGACCAAGTTTCCATGCTGCATACGGTATATCTTTAGCAATGTAAGTTGCAGTTCCATTACTTCGTACCAAAACTTTGTCATCATCCTTGTTTTTTCCTCGTATTACCCAACAGTCTGCGTTTTTACCCTCATCTTCAAGCTCGATTAGTTTCATATTCTTCATTTTTTCAAAAATTTTTTTCCATAAACCAGACCTAATTATTTGTGATTCAAAATTAAGACAATCGTAGGTTGCACCCAGTCTCCAACAAGTCCTGAGTTGTTCTTGTAAAACTTTTTTTGTTATTTTTTCACCAAATTTTGCAATATCAGAATTTGCATCTTCCAAGTCTTGTAGTACTTTGTTTCGATTCTCTTCAAGGGTTTTGTCAGTGGAATACCTTGCAGAAGTTTTTACATATACTTCGTCCCCACAATATTGATCAAACTTTTGACCTTCTGGAGGATTTTCAGAGAATCCTCCATACTTGAAACCCACGATAATATCGGCTACTTGAAGTCCCGAGTCATCCACATAATTTAAAATTTTGAGTTCATAATTGGCTTTAGAAAGAATTCTTGCAAGAACATCGCCAAGAACAACATTTCTTACATGTCCAATGTGAAGTGCCTTATTTGGATTTACACTAGTATGTTCTACAACAATGCTTGTTTTTTTCCCTAAATCTAAGAAACCATAATTTTTGTCTAGTGATGCATTTAATACAATTTGATTAAATTTTGAGGAATCTACAAAAAAATTAAGATAACCTGATGGGTGAGATTCTACTTTTTTGACAAGACCTTCCTGAAATTTTTCATATTTTTCTGACATTTTCTTTGCAATTTCATAAGGTTTTTTCTTTAGATGTTTGGCAAGTAAGAAAGGCGCATTGCAAGTTACATCACCAAAATTTGGCTTTGAAGGTTCTATTACAAATGAAACGGAGGGAAACTTTAGTTCAGCAAAAATTTTTTCAATGTTTGATTGAATTTCATCAAGAAGTATTTTGAATGTCATAATCTATACTCCTGAAAGGCTAGGAGCTAACTTGTCTAAAGCCTCAATCAATCCATCTCCTGATTTGCCTGAAACAGTTATGGAAGCTTTTGATCTGACATAATCTGAAGAGTTACCTAATGCTACACTAGTTTTTGCCACACTAAATAATGGAATGTCAGTTTCGCTATCGCCTATGGCAATTACATCATCTTTTGTAATTGAAAAAAATTTCATTACTTCTTCGAATCCACGGCCCTTGTGAATTCCCTGTGAATTGATATGAAATGCATATTGGCTATCTGATAAAACTACGTTGAGGTTGTTTTCCTTTGCTACTTTTTTGCCTTCTTCTAGATTAAAGGAGCGCTCAAGAACCACTTCTGTCATTCGAGGAAAAACTAGTTTTTCCTTTACATTATCGATTTTAGATTCCAACACCCTAAATGCGCTAAGGCATTCTTCTTTGTTTCCTAATAACTTGTGCTTGTTTGGTCCAAAGGTAATACAGCCTCCATTTTCGCCTACGGCAACATGGGTTGTACCCCCAAAAACCGATAGAAGATATCCCTCAACTGAGGATCTTCCAGAAACAAATACCACGTTATGCCCAATCTTTGTCATGTGTCTTAGAGCGCTCAAAGCGTCTAGGTTAATTCGGCCTACACCGTTTTCTGTAATGGTTCCATCAATATCAATTGCAAATGTTTTGCGTTTCAATGGCTCTCATATTATTTGCCTGATAATAATTGCTACGTAATCAAATATCAGCTACAAAAAATATGAAAATTGATTAGGAGTATTTTCCTAAAATGATTAATGGGGAAAAAAGGTAAACTAGAGGAGATTTTTAGTAAGGCAAGGCATGCAGACGATCCTTTTTCGTACAAGATTTTTTATAGAGACTTTGAAAGTTTAAGAGAATTGACATTACCTGATTTTCTTGAAGAATCAAATAATTTTGAAACTATTCCATCGTCAAGAATAGAGTTAATTAAGAAAAATAATAAGATTTTATTTAGAAAATCTAAAAGATAAAGCTGATTTTAATTGGGAATTCCAGAAAAAATTAAAGCGATCCAAGATGAAATGG